>JAFAVN010000214.1 GCA_019242435.1 Verrucomicrobiota bacterium
GCAATTGAAGCCTTGCTCTTACGCGGTACAGAGGAGCAAAAACGAAAATTTCTGCCAAAGATGGTTGAGGGCCGTTGGACTGGCACCATGAATCTAACTGAGCCGCAAGCCGGCTCTGATCTGGCTGCCGTAAGGACTCGGGCAATCCGTCAGCCCGATGGAACTTATCGGATCTTTGGTCAGAAGATTTTTATCACCTACGGCGAACACGATTTGTCGGAGAACATTATTCACTTGGTACTCGCCCGAACCCCTGATGCTCCGCCAGGAGTGAAAGGGATTTCATTATTCGTCGTGCCCAAGTTTTTAGTGAACGATGACGGGAGCCTCGGCCAGCGCAACGATGCGTTTTGCCTGTCGGTGGAGCATAAGCTCGGAATCCACGGAAGCCCGACCTGCGTGCTATCCTACGGGGATCAGGGCGGTGCGATTGGTTATTTAATCGGCGAGGAGAATCACGGGCTCGAATACATGTTCATCATGATGAACCTTGCGCGGTTATCTGTCGGATTGGAGGGAGTCGCTATCGGAGAGCGTGCTTACCAACAAGCTTTGGAATACGCTAAAACGCGAGTGCAGGGGCGCGATCTTTTCGGTGGCAGCGAGGCCGTGCCGATCATTCGTCACCCGGATGTGCGCCGCATGTTGCTGCTTATGAGGTCGCAGACCGAAGCCGCGCGTGCGCTGGCCTATGTCGTGACCAAGGCTCGCGACCTGGCACTACACCACCCGGACAAGGAACAGCGCAATCGCAGTCAGGCGTTTGTCGAACTTCTCACCCCGGTGGTGAAGGGCTGGAGTACAGAAACAGGGATCGAGATCGCCTCACTGGGTATTCAGGTGCACGGTGGAATGGGCTACATCGAGGAAACCGGCGCCGCCCAACATTGGCGTGATGCCCGAATTACTACCATCTATGAAGGAACTACCGGTATTCAAGCGAACGACCTCGTTGGCCGCAAAATTGCGCGAGATGGCGGCGCGAGTGTCCGTGCTTTTTTGAAGGAGTTAAGCGCGTTTGCTAATAATTCGACGGATGCGAGCCCGGCGGTGGCGAATATTCGGGCCGCCCTTGGGCGAGCCGTAGATTCACTGGCGACATCGGTCGAGTACATTGTTAACAACTATTCTACTGACCCCAAGAAGGTTATGTTTGGCAGTGTACCGTTTCTCCGCCTTTTTGGAATTGTGACCGGCGGCTGGCAGCTGGCGCGATCGGCAGAGATAGCGGACAGCCGCCTGGCGGAGGATACGATGGATCGGGAATTCTACGAGACCAAGATCGGTACAGCGCAGTTTTTTATGGATCACGTACTGCCTGCGGCTTCTGGTTTAGCCCACACCGTCACGAAAGGCGGCGAAAGCGGGATGCGGGTTTCGGATGAGCAGTTTTGAAGTGGGAAGCGGCTGCGGGTTGGTAGGGCGAGGCTCCGCTCACCAACGAAAAATTGACGTGCTACGCCCAACGCGGGCTGAGCCACCTAGGGAGAGAACGGAGCACTCTGCAAAAGACTTTTAGAAAATTACGGAGCCTCGCGCTACCAATCGCGAGACCGGCACGCAACCGGCTGAAGCGCTGGGCTATGATCTATTACCCGCCTGAAGGCGGGTGAACTCATTCCACGATCTGCAGTATCGCTTGGTGGCCGGAGCGAGCGGCCGCTGCGGATAAGAGATTCCGCATCGCGGTGATAGTGTGACCGTTCCGTCCGATTACTTTGCCCACGTCCGAACGGCGCATCTCAACCTTAAATATCAGTCGTTTCCCCTGTTCCTGTTTAGTGACCAGCACCTCGTCCGGTGCATCAACCAAATGCTGGATCACGAACTCAAGGAAACTTTCCACAGATGGTTATACGACCGCAGCCGCGGTTTGTTTGCGGGCTTTCCGGATAATGCTCGCTACGGTTTCGCTCGGTTGAGCCCCGTTCTTTACCCAGTAATCCGCACGATCGAGATTGATCTCGTAATTGTGACCTGCCTTGCGCGGATCGTAGTTACCAATCACTTCAATAAACTTTCCATCTCGCGGACTTCTCTTGTCCGCCACCACAACGCGATAAAAAGGCCGGTTCTTCGAACCTTCTCTCCTCAATCTGATCGAAACTGCCATATATATCTTTCGCGGAAAATGTCCCAAGCCTTCCGCCTATCTACCATACGTTCCGGCACCGGGGACACGGGCCAACATCTTTTTCATTTTTCCGGCGTTCTTCATCAGTTTCCTCATTTGATTGAACTGCTGAAGAAGCGTGTTTACTTCGGAGACAGTCGTTCCGCTGCCGCGAGCGATTCTTTGCCGCCGCCGTGCATTCAGAATATCCGGACGCTTTCGTTCGCCCGGGGTCATCGATAACACAATGGCCTCCACCCGTTTCAGCCGCTTACCGTCAACCGAAAAGTCTTTCATATTACTCATGCCGGGCAGCATGCCAAGGATATTTTCCAGGGGTCCCATTCGGCGCAGCGTACGAAGCTGAGACAAAAAGTCATCAAAATCGAAGGTGGCAGTACGAAGTTTTTTCTCTAGCTCGGCTGCTTCCTTTTCGTCGATGGCCTCTGCCGCTCTCTCGACGAGGCTCACCACATCGCCCATCCCCAGAATGCGCCCGGCCAAACGATCCGGATAAAACGGCTCAAATTGCTCGATCTTTTCGCCCATACCGGCGAATTTTATTGGCCGGTGGGTCACTTCCCGCATGGAAAGAGCCGCCCCGCCGCGAGCATCACCGTCGAGCTTGGTCAAGACTAGCCCGGTCAGGCCGAGAGCCTCGTGGAAATGCGTTGCCACATTGACTGCCTGCTGGCCGGTCGCCGCATCGCAGACCAGAAGAATCTCACGAGGTTGCAACAGGTCACGCAGCTTTTTCAACTCGCCGACCAGAACCTCATCGATTTCCAGGCGGCCGGCAGTGTCGTAGATCTCAATATCACCCGGTTGCGTTTCGGCCCATTTCATGGCCTGGCTTCCGACTTGAGACAAATCGGTCTGTCCGGCTTCGGGCCGGAAAAACGGGGTATTCACTTGCTTGGCCAGAGTGGCCAATTGCTCGATCGCTGCCGGACGCTGCAAGTCGCAGGCAATCAGCAGCGGTGCTTTGCCTTGTTTCTTGAGCAGATGGGCAAGCTTTGCCGATGAGGTAGTCTTTCCGGCTCCGTGCAAGCCGACCATCATGATCCGGGCAGGCGGCCGGAGATCCAAAGCCTCGTTATCGCCTCCGAGCAGGTTGGTCAATTCGTCATAGAAAATCTTAACGATCTGCTGGCCAGGAGTAACGCTTCGGAGAACCTCTTGCCCAAGCGATTTTTCTTTAACCCGGGATATGAAATCTTTTGCTACCTGGTAATGAACGTCTGCTTCCAACAGAGCCAGGCGAACCTGTCGAAGGGCATCGGTGATATTTGTCTCCGAGATCGCGCCATGGCCACGCAGATCCTTGAAGACATCCTGGAGACGGTCAGAAAGTTGAGAGAACACGGCAAATCGTGATTCGAGAGTTCCTTTAATTGGCGGCGACAGGCGCGTTCGGATCTACGGTAAACATCCAGCGAGTCTCCACTTTCTTACCCTTCACCTTGGCTGAAAGGATCACGGTGTAAGTCTTCGGAACCAGTTTCTGGGTAAAATCGTAGGTCACAAGTTTCGTCTGTGGATCGTATTTCGCGGGTACCACACCAAAACCGCTGATTCGCATCTCAACCGAATTCGGGTCAACCTCGCCCATGGTGGCGAGGTTGGCTTTGATCGTCGGCTTCGGGTTCTTGATACGCGCGTTGTCCATCGGTTCAGTTACCATGGATGCTGCCGCTAACTGGGTTTCCTCCACTCCCTGCCCCCCTTCATTTCCGGCTCCGAAATCAAGCGCAGCCTTGAACACCTGCGGCTTGATCGAATCGACCGCATAACGGCCAATTTGATCGCCGGGCGCATCAATCCCCATGTGCTGCCCGTAAACGGTAAATTGGAATTCGTACCCGGCTTCGGTACATGTCTTCCGGACAACTTCGTTGTGGAACCCGTAAGGAAAAGCAAAGCAAAAAACTTTGATCCCCAGTTTATCCTCCAAGATCTGTTTGCAGGTGTAAACCTCGTTGTGAAGCCAGGCCGGATAGTCCTGGCCCCGCGGCGCGTGCCGCAAATCATGGTGCGAAACCGTATGTGCTTCGATATCGACCCCCGCATCACGCATTTCTTCAAGTTGTCCCCAGGTCATCGATTTACCGCCTTTTTCCACGTAATCGGTGTAGATGAATAACGTGAAGGGGTATCCAAATTGTTTCAATATGGGCCAAGCCAGGTAGTATTGAGAATTCCAACCGTCGTCGAGGGTGATAATCGCACTCTTGTTTGGAATTGACTTTTCGCCGTGCCGCCAAGCAAGCAGGTCTCGCATCGAAATCACGGAAATACCATTATCTTTCAGGGCCTGCATTTGCGCCCGAAAATCGTTCGGTAAAGTGACGAGGTCCTTCGGCTTGTCCTCGAACCGGTGATAACAGAGTACAATGAAACGCGCGTTTCGATTGACTGCCGGGGCCGGAGTAGGCGTAGCTTTCACAACGGCTGGGGCAACGGCGGAAGCGGTAGCTGCCGGGGTGGGCGAGGCCTTGACCAATCCCAGTTTCTCTTGAGCCTTTTTACATCCTGCTACCAGCAAAGGCAGCACGGCGAGCAACACAAACAAGCGGCGTGGCATACAAAATCAGCGCCAAAATATCATGCATCACCGATTGTGAATACAAGATTCAACGGCGAATTTTGCGGTAATTAGGGGCAAGGCATGCGCGTTAGTTTTAGAAAGGTAATCGGGTGGATTTAATATCGTGGAAGAGTTGCCCGCGCTTACTGGAGGCGGCGTGCTTACTGGAGGGGAGCCGCTTTGCAGGTCTCCTGCTCCAGGAGTGGCGAACAGGCGGCTCCCGGGAATAATCTCTGAGTCATGAATAAATCCATCGCCGTCATTCGGGTATCCGCTACCGCTCGATCGTGTTAGCAGACAATGGATAGTTTCCGGGAGCCGCCTGCTAGCTATTCGCATAACTCGAGACCTGCAAAGCGGCGCCCCTCCAGTGATCGAGGCCACGCGATCCGGGCGACAAGCAAGCGGCACCTAACTCTCTTCTGCTTTCCCTTTCCCGAGCTTTAGTTGCTGGAATGTCCGATCGACATATCGGAAATGCTGCTCCAGAGAACAGAATCCGGTTAAATCCGATTTTGGTATTACGGCCACGATCTCCGGGATTCTTTCCAGCTCGGTTAGGAAATCATCCTTGCCTTGCCAGGTCGCCATTGCCGCCTTTTGGACAAGCTCATAGGCTTCTTTCCGATCGATTCCTCGGCGGGTGAGCTCGAGTAATATCGACTGGCTGAAAAAAAGCCCCTTGGTGATCGCCAGGTTTTGCCGCATGTGCTCCGGATAAACCACAAGTCCGTCCACCAGAGCGGACAGCGTCACCAACATGTAATCCAACAAAATGCACGAATCGGGCAGAATGATGCGTTCGACGCTGCTATGGCTGATATCCCGTTCGTGCCAGAGCGCGACGTTCTCGAGCGCAGCTACTCCATTTCCGCGAAGCACACGCGCCAGGCCGCTCAACCGTTCACTGATAATCGGGTTCCGTTTGTGTGGCATGGCCGAGCTCCCCTTTTGACCCGGCTTAAAGAACTCTTCTGCCTCCAGCACCTCGGTCCGCTGCAAATGCCGGAATTCGGTGGCCCATCGGTCGATGCTGGAACCAATCAGCGCTATGGTCGCGCTGAACTCGGCGTGCCGGTCTCGCTGGATGACTTGCGTCGAAAGCAAATCCGGTTTCAATCCCAGCCTCCGGCAGACCTCTTCCTCGACGCGCGGGTCCAGGTGCGCGTGGGTGCCGACGGCGCCGCTCAATTTGCCGACCGCTACGTTCTCCCGCGCGTGGCGTAACCGTGTCTCCGCGCGTCCGAATTCATCGTACATCAGCGCCATCTTGAGGCCGAAGGTAATCGGCTCGGCGTGAATACCGTGGCTACGCCCGATCATGGGCGTGTACTTGTATTCCAGCGCTTTCCGTTCCGCGGCCTGGCGAACCAGCTGAACGTCCGTTAAAAGGATATCACATGCCTTTACCAGCTGGACTCCGAGCGCCGTATCCAGAATATCGGAGGAAGTCAGCCCCTGGTGAATCCAGCGAGCAGCGGGGCCGACATACGAGGCCACGTTCTCCAGGAACGCGATGACATCATGGTTCGTACGTTTTTCGATCTCCTGAATCTCAGGTATCGAAAAACGCGCCCTTTTCCGAATCTCTTCAGCGTCCGCCGAAGGGATCAAGCCAAAGGAGGCCATTGCTTCGCAAGCAAGAACCTCGATCTCAAGCCATACAGAAAACTTCCGTTCTTCCGCCCAGAGTTCCCGCATCTCATGGCGGGAGTATCTCTCGATCACGACGGGAGATTACGGGAGCCCAGCGACTTGCAAAGAGATTTTATCGAACCCGAGCCGGAATTTTTCGGCCATTGTTCATCAGCCGCACTTGGCCGGAAGCGAACAGATCAGCTACGACGGCAACTGTCTCTTTGTCGGTGGCGTAGGAACTTACTGCAGCAATCAAATCTCCCAGGCTAAGCGGCCGGGTCGTCACTTTGCGTCTCTTCATTTTTCTCCTTATCCTCTTCGGTTTCTGCGGTCTGTTCGTCTCACGAGTCCGCCCGGTAGAAACCGTCCCGCAGGCTAGACCCAATACGTCCGATCTGTTAGACGCCCATTAAGCTAGTTTCGTTTAATCTTTGTCCTATGGCTCTAGCGGATCTTGCCGAATGGTCACTTGTTGGAAGGATCGCCTCGCAGCAATCCGTTATCTTCTAAAAGGCAGGCATTCATCGACCGATGAACGCGCTGGGCTCGGAACTCCATGGCTCGCGGGGACGCGACCCTCCAGACGCTAAATCTTTTGGTTGCATCAAATGCTCGATTCGTCGAAAGAACCGGCCAACCGGTATGCAACTGATCACGGGCTTAGTCGACCTTCTACTTCATCTTGATAAACATCTCGATGAGCTGGCGGGGCAATTTGGGGGTTGGACTTACCTTTTGTTATTCCTGATCGTTTTCGCCGAGAGTGGGATTATTCTCACGCCTTTTCTTCCCGGGGATGCCCTTCTTTTCGCACTGGGTGCTCTCACAGCGTCTACTACCCACTTCAATTTGCTTCTGATCATCGTCTTGCTCACGATCGCAGCGCTTTCAGGATACTTCGTCAACTATTGGCTGGGCAACGCGTTCGGCCGCCGCTTTTTTAAGGATCCGAATTCAAGAATTTTCCGGCGCAAGTACCTCGAGCAGACGCACGCCTTCTACGAACGGTATGGGGCAAAAACGATCTTGTTCGCCCGGTATCTGCCGATCATCCGCACCTTCGCTCCGTTTGTGGCAGGCATGGCGGCCATGAGCTTTACCAAGTTCGTCGCTTACACGGTTATTGGCGGGGTTGTGTGGGTGCTGCTCGTCGTTCTTGCCGGGCATTTCTTCGGCGGTCTCCCGTACGTTCAGCACAATTTCACGATCGTAATTCTAGGTGTAATTGTGGTGTCGATGATTCCTACTGTAGCGGAAATCCTGAGAGGGTATTTCAGCCGGGATAAGAGCACTTCGGCGACCGAGGGGTGAGTTGATCAGTAATCAGCAACCAGTGAACAGTAATCGGTAGGAGGAGCTAGGATTTAGGAGGGGCTGGGTCAGAACCATATCCTCGATTAATCGATTCCGAGAGGCCATGGCGAACGAACAGCCCATGGCGCCATTGCACGCGATCTGGCGACGAGATGCAGGTCTATGGTGAGGCATTGATAGAAATCCACTGGAAACGGCTTTGATCGACGATTCCCTTTGACCCAGCACATCTAGATCCTAGCTCCTAATCACCCGGAAAAGGCAAGGCAACTCTTAGCTGAAGCCGGTTTTCCGAAAATTAAGATCCTGATCAACACCCACGAGAGGCGTTGAGCCATCGCTGAGGCAATTCAGCAGATGTGGCGAGAGGAACTGAATATTTCGGGATGGCGCGGTAAGGCTGCATCCTCGCCTGGCGACCAGCGAACGTACTCGCTGCCGTAACGCAGTGTGACAGCGTGGACGGAGTAGGCAGAATGGGAGTAGACGCACGCAGGTCTACCTCGGTCCACCTGTCCAGTGAGTCCACCTCTGTCCACTCTGCGGCATGCCGACCCTGACGCCGCACTGTACCACATCCGCTGACCTCCGAATCGCGAGGCCTGGAGAGTTTTTTGTCTCACCACCAAATCCTGTACCCACGGTCGGTTTTCCGGTTTATTTTGCGGTGTTCACTCGACCATGAATCCCGCTGCGCTGTTGCAATCCGAAATCGAACAAACCGGGCGAGAGATCTTCGCGTTGATCGATCAATTTCAAAAAGAGACACCGATCTTCCGGCGTAACGACTTTTATGGGCGCCTCATGGATTGGTGCATGCGCGATGAAAGCTTCAAAACCCAGATGTTTCGTTTCGTCGATGTCCTGCCGACCTTGAGCTCGGCAGACGACGTTGTGCGACACCTTTCGGAATACCTCCGTGATTCCAAGGCGGCCGTATCCGGGATTGTTCGGGGAGCTCTGACTGTTGGTCAATTAGTTCCAGCTATTCCGGCGACGGTGATCAAGAGGAACGTCACCGCTATGGCGAACATTTTCATAGCGGGAAAGGATGGACCCTCGGCGCTTCCCAATCTGCGGGAGATCTGGAGAGAGGGAACCCGGTTCACAGTCGATATCCTGGGAGAGACGGTAGTCAGCGAGCGTGAAGCCGAGGAGTACGCTTTCCGCTATCGCCAGTTACTAGAGTTTCTGGGTAAAATGGTGAGGAACTGGACGGTGCAGGGTCCGCTGGCGGCAACGGAGCCACCTCTAGTGAACGTTTCGGTAAAACTATCGGCGCTTTGCGCCCGCATTCACACGACTGATCCGGAAGAGAGCATTGAAACCATTCTGGCCCGGCTTCGACCGATCGTAGGGCAGGCGAAATCTTTGGGTGCTTTTATCAATCTGGACATGGAACATTACCGGTTCAAGCAACTCACCATCGATCTATTCAAAAAATTGCGCTTAGATCCCGAGTTTAGTGACTACCCACATCTGGGAATCGTCATTCAATGTTACCTTCGGGACTCGGCTACTGATGTGGAGGAGTTGTTCGCCTGGGGCGCAAAATCGGCTAAACCGTTCACGATCCGGCTCGTAAAGGGCGCCTATTGGGACTACGAGAAAGTCGTTGCTGCCCAGCACACCTGGAAAGTGCCGGTATTCCTCTCAAAAGCGGAGACGGACGCCAACTACGAGAGGATCTCTCGTTTGCTGCTGGAGAACCGGCAAACCGTCTACTCAGCATTCGCCTCCCACAATGTACGCAGCGTCGCCCACGTCATAGTATACGCCAGGAAGCTCGGATTAAAGCCGGGCGACTATGAATTCCAGATGCTCTACGGGATGGCTAAACCGGTCAGGCGCGCGCTGGTCCAACTAGGACATCGAGTCCGGGAATATTGCCCGATTGGAGAACTGGTGCCGGGGATGGCATATCTGGTTCGACGGCTACTGGAAAACACTTCAAATGAAGGTTTTCTCCGCGCTAAATTCAGCGCGAACCGATCGATATCGGCCCTATTGTCAGATCCGGCCACACTGATTGGGGATAGTAAACAAAACAGCGCGGAGCACCCCAGTTTTGCCCAACCTGATTTCGTGAATGAACCGCCCGCCGATTTTACCCAGGACGAAGCACGCCGTAAAATGCAACTCGCGCTCGAGCAAGTGCCGAATCAGTTCGGCAGGCATCATCCCTTGGTCATCGGCGGCAGAGCGATAAGCAGTCAGACCGAGCTTTCTTCAATCAATCCTACCCGGCCGAACGAGGTCATTGGCTATACCGCAGCCGCAGACCGAGGGACGGTGATCGAGGCTGTAACTGCCGCCCGTCGAGCCTTTCCTCGGTGGAGCCGGACCCCCGCTAATGAGCGCGCCGGGCTTATCGAACGCGTTGCCGCCCGAATGCGTCAACGCCGGCACGAATTGGCAGCGTGGCAGGTTTTTGAGGTCGGCAAAACCTGGGTCGAGGCGGATGCCGATGTGGTTGAGGCGATTGATTTTTGCGAATTCTACGCCGAAGAAGCGCGACGTATCGGCAGCGGCAGACTAACCCAGGATGTTCCCGGCGAGGTAAGCATTGAAAGCTATATTCCCAGAGGAGTCGGAGCCATCATTGCTCCTTGGAATTTTCCGCTCGCCATCTTATGCGGCATGACCGTCGCTGCGCTCGTGACGGGTAATACAGTCATCATCAAACCGGCCGAACAATCCGCAGTCATCGGCTGTATCTTCATGGAAATCCTACAAGAGGCCGGACTACCTCCTGGAGTAGCCAACTTACTGACAGGTAGCGGGGAAGCAGTGGGCTCTTATCTGGTTGTTCATCCAGACGTGGACTTCATCGCGTTCACCGGTTCGCTAGAGGTCGGCTCGACTATCTGGCAGATGGCAGGAGTGACTCACCCCGGTCAAAGGAATCTGAAGAAAGTTATCTGCGAAATGGGCGGCAAAAACGCGATCATCGTCGATAACGATGCAGATCTGGATGAAGCCGTGCTCGGGATTATTCATTCCGGGTTCGGATTTCAAGGCCAGAAATGTTCCGCTCTGTCCCGGTTAATTTTAGTGGGGAACGTTGGAATACGTCTTCTTCCCAGGCTGGTTGAAGCCGCGACAGCCCTGAAAATAGGCTATCCAGAAGACCCTTCGACCGATATTGGGCCGGTTATCGACGCCGAAGCCAAACTCAAAATCGAACGTTATCAGGAACTGGGTAAACAACAACACCGGGTAGCGTTCGAAGGTACCGTTCCCGAACATTTGCCCGGTTACTTTGTGGCTCCGATCATTTTCGACAATGTGCCGATCACGGCGCAAATCGCGCAGGAGGAAATATTTGGGCCGGTCCTTTCAGTGCACCAAGCAGACGACCTGGGTAAGGCGATCGAAATGGCTAACGCGACACCGTTCGCCCTGACGGGTGGACTTTATTCACGGAGTCCGGAAAACATCGCCATTAGCCGTAGGGCGTACTTAGTAGGCAATCTTTACATCAATCGCCCAATCACCGGAGCGATTGTTGGCCGCCATCCTTTCGGAGGTTTCCGAATGTCTGGTGGCGGTACCAAGGCTGGAGGAAGGGATTACCTTCTGAACTTCACCTTCCCCCGGGTAGTTACCGAGAACACGCTTCGCCGCGGGTTTGCACCGCACCGGGAAGTTGCTCGCGAGAAGTGAATGGTGATTAGTGATCAGTGGTCGTTGTTATTCGATGCCGGCAAACTGTCTCGGCAAAGACGAGAGGCATCCCATCTACCACTCACTAATGACTAATCACCTCTCACCGCCGTAATCACGCCGTATCTCATCGCTCCCACCTTATACGCGAGCCAGATTCGCAGAACCGTAAGCGCAAAAATTCGGTTTTGGCGGCGCGGATCGAGCAGGAAATCGCGGTAGCGGCGGTCTCGGGCAAGACGCGAGATCAGGCGCTTCAATATGATGCTCCAGGTGCGGTAAACTGACTTGGTATAGTCCTCCCCTTCCACGACAGCGAAGCCTGCCGTCTTCGCTTGTTGAACTAGCTCAGACAAGCTTGGGAGGCACGGAATTCTGGCTTCATCACAGACCGGTCGTAACAAAAGGGAAATCTCGACGGCGCTGGGACGCTCTCGAGTAATCCAGGCGGACACGACTAAACGGCCACCTGCAGCTAACACTTCGAACGCTTTTCGAAAGAAAGCGATTCGGTCCGGCATGTGCTCGGAGCCTTCGACGGCGATTGCCGCCTGGTAATTGCGAGTAGGTAAATCGATGGCAAGCCAGTCTCCAAGTAGGTACTTGGGCCCGGGAGCGAGACTCTGGCAATAGGCATACTGGACCGGCGACAGCGTGACTGCGGTTACATTGGCCGCATACCGATCTACCAACTGCCGAGCGGGAGCTCCGTAGCCGCAGCCAATATCAATCACTTGGTCCCCCGGTTTAATCCGGGCTTTCTCAGCGATGACATCTACCAGCTGTTTTACTGCGATCTCGGGAGGTTCACTGCCTTCACTCCACAACCCGTGATGCACATGCTCACCCCAGAGCTCGCGATAGAAAACGTCCAGCTCATCGTAGTGGCCAGCGACCTCCCTCGCACCGATAGTTGATTGGGCCCAGATCACAAAACAAACGGGCCGAACTCACCCTGGCTGCCGGACTTTTTTGCCCAATGCGCTTTTGACCATGAGCAGCTCAGACACATTTTCGGGTGTGAACAAACCCACCAGACGGCCGGTGTTATCCAGCACCGGTAGAGCGGGCGCGCCCGCTTGCTGGATCAGAGCAAGTGCCCGGTCAAAACTGGTCTGCGGAAGCACGGTGGGCAAACCCTTTGTCATCACATCAGTAACCAGAGTCTCCGGTCCGTTTTTGCGAAGCGCTACCAACAAATCATGTTTGGTTAATAAACCGGAGAACCCGCCGTTATCGTCTAAAACCGGAAACTCATGTTGGGACGTGCCTAAAAGCACATCGATTGCCTGATCCAAAGTTGACCGGTGATCAAGCGTATCAAAACGAGTCATCATCGCGCTCGAAACCGGTAAACCGGCAGTAACGGAGCGCATCTGCACCACCGCAGCCTCACTTTCTGCGCCCATGTAAATAAAAATAGCGATCAGGATAAGCAGGATTTGGCCGTTGAAGGCGGCCCAGATTCCCAGCACCAGCGCGAGACCTTGTCCGATGGTAGCAGCAATCTGGGTTGCGCGCTTATAATCCATCCGGGTAGCCAACAACGCGCGCAATACCCGTCCCCCATCCAACGGGAACGCCGGAATCAAATTGAAGAGCACCATCACCACATTCGTGCCGAGCAGAACGGCCAACAAGCCAGGGCGTTCGACATCGATTCGCTCAAAAGAGCCGGTCGCAAACAGAACCGCGCTGATGACCACAACGATCACCACATTCACCAACGGTCCGGCCAG
>JAFAVN010000309.1 GCA_019242435.1 Verrucomicrobiota bacterium
CCCCCTTTTGTTTATGATTGCGTCCATGAAACAGAAACACCATTTCTGGCTATTTTTTCTTGTGCTTGCCACTTTAGCGCTCAGTTCCTGCATTAACGAGGAGGGGATTGCTCCTGCCACTGGTGAATTGCAAAGGCCCGGCGCCAACTCGGCGGGCTATTGAGGGCCGCTGGTCCTTTCGTCGCCGCACCTCCCCCGAGGAATCGCACTTTGTCGTGATGGCGGGCGAGAACCGGCTCCGCAAAGCCTGGTCCGCCGCCCGCGGATTGAGAAACCCGACGTGGTTTCTCGACCATGTTTTAGCCGAGCCCAAGAGCGGCTCCGTAGGAGCTAAATCTTTATAGTAGCCGTAAAGTAAAAGCGATGAGCTCCGCTAGGAGCGGCATCCAAGACAATGCACCCGAAGGTTACCATCTTTCCAAACAGATACCGCTCCTACGGAGCTGGTCTTTTTTCGCGTTTGGATCTATAAAGATGTGGCTCCTCCGGAGCCTTTTTTGCAACCTAGTGTTCTGTCCCATAAATAACTTGGCTTTCGCCGCCGGCCGGTTGGCGGTTTTAAGGCGCGAACGACGAGCGTATCTGAATTAATACGTAAGGGTGAGCAACGCAGAAAAACCGCCAGCCGGCCACGGCCCGGAGGGTTGCTATGAAAATGGGCCGGCGGCCGTGTTGCTCGCCGGTTACGTATCAATCTAGTCTTCCTGCCGTTCGCCTTTAACCCCGCATCGCTTCATGGCATGATTGTGAGTACTAAATACCAACGCTGCCCAGACGTGAGGCATTTTTTCGAGCCACTGCGCGGATCCAGTTCGAAAAGCGCAATCGCGGTTCCTGACGCTGGAGGATCACGTTTTCCCGATCCGTTCCCGTGTCCCGCCGCCAGGCTGTCAGGCCGGCGGATCTGGACGTGGCCATTACCGCCTATCTGAGGACAGCCGGCCAGACATAGCGTTCGCGCTCAATGGCGTCAATTCGTCTCATCGAAATTGGAGCCAGTTCGAGGTGCACCTGGGCGGCGCGAAAACTCACTCCACGAACCAGAATCGCCAACCGTTTATACGGCCCTCCTCCTGACCGAGTGCATCCGGTTTTGTGGTTTCTTGGACCGGGAACGCTCTTGAGTGGTGCGTCAATTCGTCCTTAAATCCAGCGAAAAACTCATCCCCGCATTTAGAGCGAATGGCTTCTAGAGCAGCCTTCCGGATCGACTGTTCCGAGATCGCCGTTGTTTCCGGTAGTTCCAGGAGGACTCTCCACGAGGGAGTGTCGAACATCGGAATTTCGGCCATTGGGTCACAAAGGAAGTATTGCATAGAGCGAGTAGTTCAGGAGAGGAGCTTAAGGGGCTGAAGTAGTTCGACAAGCACGGCCTGGGCTGGATGCATTCCTTGGCTGGTTCCGGCCCTGGTAATAATACCCAATGCTCCAGCAGGGATCGCGTCCCGCGATCCATCTCCGGACTTCTGTGCTCTTGAACGGCCGTTCGTTCTTTCCCAACCACCGATGCCCGATCCAGCGAATCTAATACGAACAGTAAATGGCATGAGGATAGAGCGTGGGCAGCGGGTGAAGCACGGCCGAACATCTGCAGATAAGCCTGAGAGTGACGGTGAGCTTGACTATGCCCTCGATGTAACCGAACCGTTAGCCCCAAGACGGTCAATAAGGGGAGGGGGAAACGGTAAGTCGATGATCAAATGGGAAGACCACGATCGGGCGGAGTATTATGTCGGCAAGATCGGTCAGGCAAAGTTCGAGATTAACTCGGGTGTTGGCGGGATGTTCGGAGCGACTTTTTATTTTAGCGGGGATTGTTATGCGATTCTCAGCACAGCCCGAACGGTAGCAGAAGCAAAGCGGTTCTGCGAATGGGTGGCCAGGGGATACGGGTTGGATGCAGAAAGAATAGGGTAAAATCCGCAGAATGCGAGGGATACAAAAAAACGGATCGACTTTGGCCCTGCTACCTTGTCAATTATCGTTTTTTGATGCCTCCAGACCTCGTCAATTCTCCCGAAGCTCCTGTTGAAAGATCAGGGTCACCCGCGTTGCGGATGGTCAATATCGAGAAGTACTTTGGTTTGATCCGGGCGTTAACCAACATCAACTTGGAGGTTGGTCGCAACGAAATCGTAGGGCTGATCGGCGACAACGGCGCTGGTAAATCGACCATCGTTAAGATTTTGACGGGTGTGTTTCCGCCTACCAGTGGGGAGTTACATATTGCCGGCCGCAAAGTCGACTTCCGGCGTTACAATGTCCAAAGCGCGCACGCGCACGGGATCGAAACCGTTTACCAGGATAGGTCGCTCGGTGAAAAACAGGTTCTCTGGCGGAATTTCTTTATCGGCCGGCAGATAGTTAACGGCCTTGGTTTCATTGACGTGAAAAAGGAAAAAGCCATCGCCAGTGAAATCATGCTTAAGACCATCGGCTTCCGCGGTAAGGGGATCACGGTGGATTCTCACGTGAGCGAGCTCTCCGGCGGAGAACGCCAGGGCATTGCTATCGGCCGGGCAATGTATTTCGAGGCCGACCTCATTATCCTCGATGAACCAACGGTCGCCTTGTCACTCAAGGAAGTAGCAAAGGTGATTAACTTTGTTCACAAGATTAAGGAAGCCGGGAAAGCGAGCATTTATATTTCGCACAGTATCCCGGACGTCTATGAGGTATGTGACCGGTTCGTCGTTCTCGACCGTGGCGAGATCGGAGCGAGTATCCCAAAGCGGGATATCAGCCTGAGAGAGTTGGACGAGTTTCTGCTCGAGTTTGCCCATGGGCGAAAGGACAAAGAGCGAGCATGAACTCGGTGCGCGCATTTTTTCGATTCTTAGGCCAGCTCGAGGGGTTTGCCATTGCCGTCGTGCTGGCAGTTCTCTACCTGGTATTGATCTTCGCCGCGCCGGCGGTTTTTACCCGTCCCTTGATCTATATCTCCTTTCTGGAGACGGTACCGCCTACGCTGATTGCGGCGTTAGGACTGACCCTGGTGATCACCGCGGGTGAAATTGATCTGAGTTTTCCGGCCGTGGTTTCGCTATCCGGGTTTGCCTTGTCTTGGGGATGGAAAACTTTCGATCCGGCCTATGGCGCCTGGATCGGTATCGCCCTGGCTCTGGCTGCCGGCGCACTGGTTGGCTATATCAACGGCCTGATGGTAGCGCGGATGGGTGTGCCATCGATCATGGCAACGCTTGCTGCGAACTTTTTCTGGTACGGGATTTCCATCCTGCTGGCAGGCGGTCTTCAGGTCACCCTGAAAGGCAGCGAAGATAATTTTGTGCATTCCTTGTTTGTGGGTCGAGTGTTCGGGTCCGTGCCTTTGCAGGCTTTCTGGTCCTTGGCGCTAGCCATTCTGCTCTGGTTTATTCTCAACCGGCACAAATTCGGGGAGAGCATCATGTTTGTCGGCGACAATGCGAATGTCGCCCGCGTGATGGGAGTTAACGTCGAAGCCACCCGGATCCGCTTATTCGCTCTGCACGGAATGATAGCGGCTTTCTCGGGTATCATTATTACTCTGGATATTGGGGTGTTTTATCCCGACCAAGGCAATTTTCTTTTGCCGGCCATGGCATCGGTGTTTGTCGGCGGCACCTCCATCGCGGGCGGCGCCGGTTCTATCTTCGGCACATTTTTTGGCTCATACGTGATCGGTTCGCTTGCTGCCGGGGTGGTTGCTACGACAATCAGCGGTTACTGGGTCCAAGTGGTAGAAGGCGGAGTTATGGCCGCTGTCGTGGTGCTCAATGCGGCGACGGGTAAGGGAGATTTTGCGTCCTTGTTCAGCAGGTTTCGACACTGGAGTCGGAGGGAGGAGTTCAGGGGTAGAGGGGGGCAAGGAGTGCAGGAGTTCAGAAGTGCCGGAGTGCAGGAGTCAAGGAGTGATGGAGTTCAAGGAAATCGCCCGGACGAACTGTGAACCGGTGCGTAGTGGCGGAAAACGTGACCGGTAACATCCTTCCCGCCCCGCACACCCGTTTACCACACATCGTCGTTTAAATGCACGGAAGTTCTCTTGCACTCCTGTACTGCTGAACTCCTTAAAAATGGCAACGTTCACGGCCTTGTGAGCAGCAACCATTCTTTAATCTTTGCCAAGGCGACCTTAATCGGTTAATCCTAATCCGTTTTCCCCCTCGATGCAGCATCGCTGCATCAAGCCAAACCTTAGTCACTTATTATGAAACCCAAAAAACGAGGTATGTTTAACCTTAGGGCAATGGGATTAGTTTTCGCCTTGGCCCTGATTGTGGGCGTAGTGCAGTCTGTCTACGCTGAAGGCAAAATTGTTGTCTATATGCAGATGGGCGGTGATCCGGGAATTGCCTCTGTATTAGCGCGTACCACCGGCGCAGAAGCGGCAGCGAAGGCACTGGGCATTGATCTGCATGAGCAGTACGCCAGCTGGGACACCAAAAAGATGATCGACCAGTTCAAAGAAGCAATTGCTGCTAAACCTGACGGCATCGCCATCATGGGGCATCCCGGTGAAGACGCTATGGGCCCGTTAGTGGAACAGGCTGAAGCGGCCGGCATCATTGTCACTAGCGGTAACAATCCTCTGCCCAATATCGAAGCGAAGTTTAAATCGAAAGGCTTTGGTTATGCCGGTGCTGACTTGTACAAAGGCGGCTACATGACTGGCGAGGCCATGGTTACCTACGGAAAGCTGAAAGCCGGGGATAAAGCCTTGGTGTGGGACATTTTTCATCAAGAGGGGCGCAGCCGGAGCTCTCAAGGCGTTTTTGATGCCTTGGAGAAAACGCTTGGAAAAGGCAACGTGGAGAAGCTGGATGTCACCCAAGACATCGATAGCGACGCAACCAAAGGGATACCGGTTATGACCGCTTATCTCGCCGCCCATCCCGACCTAAAGGCGATCGGGACCCAGCATGGCCAGCTCACGGCGATTCTACCGAAGATTCTGAAAGATGCCGGCAAGAAGCCGGGAGACGTGGTGGTCGGCGGTATTGACCTGGGCCCGGATGTAATTGCCGGGATCAAATCGGGTTATATCGTGGCCAGTTTTGATCAGGTACTCTACCTGCAAGGTTGGTTTCCGGTACAACAGATCTGGCTAACGAAGAACTATCTGATCCCGGGTTTGCACCAGGACACGGGGGTGGGGTTAGTCACACCCGCGAATGTCGAGGCGATTGCTCCATTAATCGAGAAAGGCTTCCGGTAATTCCAGGGTGATCGGCGAGAGGTGAGAAGTGAAAAGTGATTGGTGGTCGAGCAAGGCATGCCACACACCAGGCATGCCACACACCAATCGCTAATCACCAATCACTGCTCACGGTCCACCTTGACGGTCACCGCTCGCCGTTCATGCGAATCTGGGCTTTGACGCAATCTGGCGGCATATGGAGCGCGAAATTGAACGCGTCGACGCTTTCCCGGAACTCGAACGTCCGGCTGATCAGCGGTTTCAAGTCGATTTTGCCGGAACCCATGAGAGCCAGGGCGCGCGGATAAACGTGAGCGTACCGGAACACCGTCTCGATCGACGCTTCTTTCGCGCTCAAGGCCACGATGTCCATCGGGACTGGCTGGATCGGCAGGCCGATAAATACAATTCGTCCACCTGGACAGAGCGGTTCTTGTACCGTCTTGATAGCCGGCGGCGCGCCACTCGCTTCAAAAACAATGTCTGCCCCCCAGCCATCGGTAATTTCATCCACTACTCCGCGCAGGTTATCTTTGGTCAGGTTCACCGGGCGGATCGGGCCGAGTGTGGCCGCGAGATCGAGCTTTGGCTGCTGAACATCCGTCATAATAATCTGGCTGCAGCCGCCGGCCAGAGCAGCTAGAGCGGTTACATTGCCGATTGGCCCTGCGCCCATTACCACCGCCACATCTCCCGGCTTAATTTTCGCTTTCACGGCGGCATGCATCCCTACCGCCAATGGCTCGACCATGGCGCCTTCTGCAAAGCTGACGTTCTCGGGCAGACGGAAAGTGTAAGCGGCCGGGTGAACCACATAGGGAGTAAGACATCCGTGTACCGGAGGCGTAGCCCAAAAACGAACCGCCGGATCGAGATTATAAATACCCAGCCTGGTTGCCCGGCTGTTTGGATCGGGAATACCGGGCTCCATACAGACCCGGTCGCCAACGCGCAGATTAGTTACCTTGCTTCCCACCTCGACGATGGTACCGGCGGCTTCGTGTCCCAGTACCATTGGCGCTTTCACAACGAACGGCCCAATCTGCCCGTATTCGTAATAATGCACGTCGCTGCCGCAGATCCCTACCGTGTGGATCGCGATCTTTACATCATGCGGCCCGACGCCAACCGGTAGATCGATTTCCCGTATCGAGAGTTCGCCCTTTCGTTCGAGAACTAAAGCTTCCATGCGCAAAACCTAAACGATCTTTCGTCGTGGTTCTATCACGCGATTTGGCTTTTTCTGGGCGTGGGTTGGCGTAGGCCCCGGCACATCGGAAGGCATGCTGGAATGCTGGAGTACTGGATCGAGGATTCGACCTTGTGGGAGATGACCAGCGCTTCTAACCGAGGTGCGCTCCGTGATGGAGCGGTGGAGTACTCGAGCACGTAAGCGTTTAGTAATTTAAAGATTCCTCTCACTGGGCAGCCGGTCGCAAAACGCTCAGGAGGAGCCAGATATTTATAGGGTCCGGAAGTGTTTAATAATTTAAAGATTCCTCTCACTGGCAGCCGGTTGAAAAACGGCTCCGGAGGAGCCAGATATTTATAGATCCATCTCCGTCGGCGAGCGGTATCTGTTTGGGAGCTTGGTCATCTTCGGGTGGATGACCTTTGATGCCGCTCCTGGCGGAGCTCATCACTTCTACGCTACGGTTACTATAAAGATTTAGCTCCTACGGAGCCGATCTTGGGCTCGGCTAAAACAGGCTCGAGAAACCGCTCATGTTTTTCAACAGCCCTGCTATAATTTCGATCTTGTGGGAGGACCAGCGCTTCTAACTGGAGGTGCGCTTCCCCTCGACCATTCCGATAATCGAATAGTCGATTCTTGGCGATTTCGATGATTTTCGATATTTTTCACTTGCTTAAGGTACGCTATCGTACCAGTTTGGCTAGTAAGGTACGATGTCGTACCGAAAGCCGAACCCGATCTTTTTCTCATGATTAAACCGCAATTCTGGTCGCCACCTGCTCGTCGGCGAAGTCAAACCCATAACAAGAACCAACAGAGTCCCAACTAACTTCTAGGAATTTCAAGCACCATGAATAGCCTTCCATTATTCGGGCTCAGTGTCCTGATGAGTTTTATAGCCTTCGGGATTGTCACCGGCACCTACATCTGGCCCCGGCTCCAAATGGCGCGCCGGGACGAAGCGCTTATCGCATTAACGGTTCCACACACGTTCCGGTTCATCGGGCTTAGCCTGCTGATTCCTGGTGTGGTATCACCCGCGCTGCCGTCGGCTTTTTCTTTTCCGGCGGCGTATGGCGATCTGGTAGCGGCCATTCTGGCGATTTTGACCATATGGTCGCTCTCCGCGCGGGCAGGGTTGGCGACCCTGATGGCTTGGGTGTTCAACCTCTGGGGCGCTGTCGACCTCTTCGTGGCATTCTACCAGGGCCTGTTCGGAGTTCGCATCAGCCCAGGATGGCTGGGGGCTGCGTTCTTCATTCCCACGGTGCTGGTGCCGCCACTCATCGTTACGCACGGCTTGATGTTTTGGGTGCTGCTCCGAAAAGCCATCAGGCATGCAGCATCAAGCGAAAGCCGGGGGCTGCCGGGAGCGAATGTGGATCCTTTGTTGAAGCCGCTTCACTAGGAGGGAAAGCGAAAATTTTCGCAGGCGCAGCCAGAATCCTAACCCAGGGTTTTCGCCTGCGTACCAATTCTACCATTGTCTGCTTGACTGCGTATCTCGCCGAAACCTGGGGCTGGATAGCCCTTAGCCGCATCATCACACACCAGGATCGAGTTGTCGGCTCTATGAAAAAGAAACGATGATGTTCGGCCTGATTGGCGATTTAGGGGGCAACGGCCGCAACATTCGACTCAGTCGTGTTTTAGGCAATCGATTCGGTCGCAGTTTTAGGGCCCGTTTCGGCGGGTTGCCGGTCCCAGCCCCAGCCAGAAAATCACACGCTTCCGAAAACCATTAGTTAGTAATTGTTAGTATGTGCGGTTTGAATT
>JAFAVN010000324.1 GCA_019242435.1 Verrucomicrobiota bacterium
GGGAAATCGGTAATTGAAAGCCCCGCGTGCGAGTGACGCATCGATGCGCCTAGCACGAGTTGGAGAAAAACCATCGCGGTCACGGCCAGTGACCAAAGACGCAGGGACCGAAGACGGTGAGAATTAACAGGTGAGCGCTGAGAGCCGACAGGTGATTGGTGACTGGCGATCGGTGATGAGGAACCAAACGCAGGTGCGTCGGCAGACGTCGATATGGCCCTTATTGCTGGGGCGGATTGAGAGGCTTGTTCGTTTCCAGTGCGCTCGAGATTGCGCCAGAACCGAGAGGTCGCCAGCGCGATCGTTGCCATCAGCGCAAAAAAACCTTGAGCAAGACATCCGTGAAAAAGCCCGAGCAGCGCATTATTTTCCGTAACCCGCAGCCCTCCTAAAACGCCCTGGAGAATCACTGCGCCAACCGCGATCAGCCCGAGGGTTTTCACCCAGCGGCGGTCATCGATCCGGTAGAGAGCGATACACAGCATCACGGTTAAGAGCCCCACTGCGCTGGCGATAAGCCGATGGGTATGCTCGAAGAATACTCCTCCGACCCACCGGGAAATCGGGAACAAGAACATGTTATAGCCGAAGCTATTCGGCCAGTCTGGGACCGACATTCCGGCCTCGTGGCTGGTAACCAGACCGCCGCTGCAAATCAACACCAGAACACTGGCCGCGGCCAGAACCGCGCACCAGTGCAGGACCCTTTTAGCGAATGTGTACTCGGACATGGCCGGCTAGTGTACTGCTAGCCGAGCTGTTTCTGGAGCCGGCTGATTTTGTGGCAGAAAATCCTGCTCCATGCCCGGAACGCTATACTCATACGGCCCGTTGTACACAGTAGGAGTGACCTCGAAATTTCCATGTCCCGGCGGCGACGGCAGCGTCCATTCCAAAGTATTCGAGTTCCACGGATTTCTCGGCGCTTTCGGACCTTTGAAAATGCTGTAGATAAAATTTACGAAGAACGGAATGGTCGAGAGCCCCAGCCCGAACGCACTCAAACTGACGAAGATCTGCAGCGGTTGCTGGCTCCTCAGATGATCGTACAACATCGGGTCAGCGATCCGGCGCATCATCCCATTCAGCCCGAGGTTGTGCATGGGAAAGAAGGTCAGGTTAAAGAACATGAACGCCAAAACAAAATGCACCTTGCCCCAGAACTCGTTCATCATCCGGCCAAACATCTTCGGATACCAGAAGTAGATCGCGCCAAATATTCCAAACAAGCTACCTCCGAACAAAACATAATGGATATGGGCAACGATAAAGTAGGTGTGATGAATGAAGAGGTCGACCGGCGTCGCAGCCATATAAATCCCGCTTAAACCGCCAATGACAAACATCGACACAAACGCCAGTGCAAAACACATTGCAGTCGTAAACCGGATGGATCCGCCCCAAACGGTACCCAGCCAGTTGAACGTTTTGATCGCAGAAGGCACGGCAATCAACATCGTCGAGAACGAGAACGTGGACGACAGTATCAGGTTCATGCCGCTCACGAACATGTGGTGGCCCCAGACCACGAAACCAAGGACACCGATCGCTACCATGGCCCAAACCATGGCCTTGTAGCCAAAAATCGGTTTACGGGAATTGACCGAGATCATCTCCGAGACCAATCCCATCGCCGGAAGGATTAAAATATAAACTTCCGGGTGACCGAAGAACCAGAACAGATGCTGCCATAGCAACGGTTGCCCATAGCGATCAGCCTCAAAGAAGGAAGTACCGAAGTTGAGGTCAAAGAACAGCATGGCAGCTGCGGCCGAAAGCACTGGCACCGCCAGCAACAATAGTATTGCCGTCACGAACAAGGCCCAAACTGGAAGCGGCATCCGGAACATTTTCATGCCCGGCGCACGCATGTTGATCGTGGTGGTGATGTAGTTAACGGCTCCGGCGATCGACGCTAAGCCGTTCACGAAGATGCCAACACACCAGAGGCTCTGGCCGGCCTGGGTGCCGTTATAGGCGGCATGCGACGAGAGAGGCGCATAGGAAGTCCAACCGCCAGCAGGGAAACCGGCGGGCACGAAGAAGCTGAAAAGTAAAATAATCCCAGACGTGAAAAACAGCCAAAACGACAAGGCGTTAAAGAAGGGGAACGCCATATCCGGTGCGCCGATCTGGAGTGGGATTAGAAAATTTCCGAACACCCCAACCAGCAACGGCATCACCACCAGGAATACCATGACGGTAGCGTGCATGGTCAGCAGCCCGTTATATCCTCCGGGTTGGATAGCGCCGGCATCAGTTACCAGCCATTTGGGCAACAAACTGCCAATTAGCGGAATGGGAACTCCCGGGAAGGCCAGCTGATATCTTACACCCATCGCCAGCAACCCGCCCACGCACAGGAAGAACAGGCTTGCAAAGAGATACTGGATCGCAATGGTTTTATGATCTTCCGACCAGATGTATTTGTGGAAAAAGCTTAGTTCGTGGTGATGGGTTGGACCGCCATGCACCTCCGCGCCCGTGTGTACAATCGTTTGAGCCATGGATCACTAATCAGGTTTTAAGTTCAAGGTTCCGGATTCCGAGTTCCGGGTTCATATGCGTAGCGCAAGTGAGGGGCTCCTGATTGAGCCGCTTTATCTGTCGTAGCCTTTCCAGGAGCGGAATCGTTCGCTGCAGGCTTGGCGGAGGAGGCAGCTTTAGCCTTTTCATTGTACCACTTTTCAAAATCCGCCTCGGAAACCACTTCTATCTGCGCTTTCATATTGTAGTGGCCTGAACCGCAGAGCTGGCTGCAGGCTAACTGATAGCTCCCGATCTTGGTTGGGGTAAACCAAACCCAATCAATAATCCGGCCCGGCAAAATGTCCTGATAGAGGCGGAACTGAGGAACATAGAAAGCATGAATAACGTCTTTTGAAGTTAGCCGGACATGTATTGGCCTGTTGACCGGGAGTTCGAGAATCGAGGATGTAAAATTATCCTTAACATCGGGGTCGTTCGGATCGTTCCCGAACATGTTGTCGTTGGACACAAGTCTCGCTTCGGACTTGCCCAATTTTTCGTCCGCGCCGGGATATTGGAAGGAAAAGCCGAACTGATAGGCGGCTACATTTATTTCCAGTGAGTTTGATGGCGGCGGGGAATGCAGAACGTCCGACCAGAGATGATTGCTGTATCCCCAAAGACCGATAAAAATCGCCGTGGGAATCGCGGTCCAGATGATTTCCAGACGGTTATTTCCGTGGCTATAGGTCGCGTGGATCCCTCTCCGAGCCCGGTACTTAATCAAAAAGAAGATATAGACGACCTGTGTCGCAACGAAGACAGCCCCGGTCAGGAATAGAATGAAATAGATCAGGTGATCGATAGCGACGCCACCAGCGCTCGCGTTTTCCGGCATCCACCAAAGGTTATTGGTGCGCGGAGCGATAGCCCAACAATTTGGGGCCGCCGCCAGCAGGCAAGCAAGCAAGGCTCCAACACGAGCAATTGGGGAGAACCACCGGTTCATAATACTGTCCTACTTTACGATACGAAAAAATTGTTGCTTGTCATCAGCGGGCCGAAGGGCGCCAAGAGAATAGCCCGTCGTTTTGACCCCCATGGGCGCGAACCTGGGAGCGGCGATTTCGCCCCGGAGGGAAGGCAGGAAACAGCCCGAAGCTTTAGCCCCGGAGGCTGATCAAAAAATCGTCCGGCTCGGCATGGCGGAACATGCAAACTCGTCATTTTCATTTCTGTTGAGCCGGCTGCGGCTGGTTAGCCGCCGGCGAAGCACCAGGCGCGGGCTTGTTTGAGGCTTGTTGTCCACCCCCTCCTAGCTTAGTCAGATCTTTCCCCGGCATCTTCATAATTTCGGCAAAGGTCCATTGGTCTTTTCTGTCCTTCAGCTCTTCGCGCATTTGTTTCACCGCTTCGGGTGGCACCGGCGGCGCGTTATTGCCCCAATCAGAACGAATATAGGTCAGAATAGCGGACAGTTGTGCATCCGTATATTGGCCTTCCCATGCTTGCATCGAATTATTAACGTTCTCCCCCTTAATAGTTACCGGTCCCTGTAATCCCTTGAGCACGATCGCGATGAGACGATTCGTGGCCTCACCCAGAACGATCTCCGAGCCGGCCAATGGCGGATACTGTCCCGGAAGACCTTGGCCAGTAGCTTGGTGGCAGGTGATACAATTCGCGGAAAACAGGCTTTTCCCAATCACTTTCGGATCAGGAGCGGCCTGCGGTCCGGACGCTATCGGACCGAACTTGGGTAAGTAATCATATACTTCCGCTTGAAACCCGCCGCTGTACGAGAAGAGATAAGCCCCGGACCAGAATAACGCCACGAACACAACACCGACGAACCACTTGGGAATCGGTCCATCACCGGTTTCTGGCACGGTCGGATCAACCGAGGCCGAGCCCCCTACTCCGGGAGCCGGCTGGTCATCGAAAGGTTTTACGTGTTCGTCGTCGTTCATTCTCTCGGCTCCGGCGCCTCGGGTAATGCGTAATCCCGCCTCAACGAAAGAAGGTAGGCTACGAGGGCTTCGGCTTCGGGGGTCGGCACAATTTCATGCCCAGGCCGCACTGCAGCATTCCCCTCGAGTTTCAACGCATTCGACGACGGCTGACCCGCAATCGGCTGGTCTCGGAACAAATAGCGGTACGGCGGCATCACCGTTTCCGGGTTAAACTGCCGGGCATCGTAAAGATATCGGTAGTACCATTGGGCATCCTTTTGCCGCACACCCATATTCGTGAGATCCGGCCCAAAACGTGAAACACCCAGGAAGACCTCGTCATCTAAAATGTAATCCCGAGTCACCGTGCGGCGTTTTCCCCACTCCCGATCGATATCACCACCCTCGCCCTTATCCCGAATGAATTGCGAGTGGCAGTATACACAGCCATTAGCCGCATATATTCGATAGCCTTGGCGGGCAGCACCGGGCACGCCCGGAGGAGCAACCTCCTTGGTATTCGGATCAGTATGCGGCTTTAGCTCCGCAAATGTTAAATAGGGATAGACCGCCAGTCCCAGCCAGGGAAGGCCGAATAAAACAAATACCCCTAGAACTATTCTGTTCAGTCGATTCACGCGATAGTTACCTCCCCCTCGCCGATAATCGGTTCGGGCGTTTCGCTCGATTCAGGCGCCCAGGCCGGGTTCACGAATACCGTTAAAAACGAGAAGACACCTAACAAGGCTGACACAGCGATAATCGCCACCGCTAGAACCTGCCCCAGGAGAAAAGGCCGGATCAAATCCAGGACGGCTGCAAATGGAACCTTTGCATCCATCAGACCTAACCCCTGCAGTACTCCGGCGATGGTAAGAGTAAATGCAACGAAGCCTAGCCCCACAATGGTTACCCAGAAATGAAACCGGATAACTTTCGTGTAGACCCAGTCCCGGCCAACTAACCGCGGGAGAATATAATAAATTGCGCCGAAGCAGACGAGCGACACAAATCCGATCAGGGCGAGGTAAATCCGCGCCGGTTGTGCCCAAGTAAATTGCAAGATCCAATTTATTGACCGAAAAGAACAAAGCGCGTTCCAAATGCCGGTAAGTCCAATTATCATCCCACCGACAACCAGGAATCGAAGTGCCAGATTTGTTTTGAGCAGATCGAATGATCCTTTCATCGTGAGATGAAGGTTGGTAGCGACCGTCAGTATCGGGATGACTAACAACACTTGGGCAACAATGCCGAAAGTTTGCATCCAGACCGGGAATGGTCCGCCGGTAACCTGAGTGATACCGATCCATCCGCCGAAACCGATCAGTCCCCAAAAGCTGATTGCCGCCAACTTAGCGCTATAAAGCGGCCGGCCGGCCAGGAGCGGCACGAAGTAGTAGACAATACCAACCGCCAGAGGACTCAGCCAAAGGCCAAATAAGCAGCCGAAATACCACCACTGGATCGCGGCCTGAGCGGGGCCACCCACATTGGCAAGTAAAAGGAGAGCGTTAGCTGCACCGTACGCCCAGGCAAATGACACAAATGCCGCCAGCAAAAAGGCTTGGGCGATATAAGCGCCTTTCGTACGCCGGCTAATAAACAAACTGACTACCCAAACCGCCATGATAAGCTCCGCTAACCAGATCGAAAAAGCAGAGTAGGCAGGAAACTCCAACCATTCTCTACCGGTGCTGCCTCCCCCTAAAACGGCCCAGACACCCGCGATAAGCCCCGCGTTCCAAATCAGCGCGGCTAGCAATGGAATAAACCCGCCCGTGAAAGGATTATTTGCCAACCGATTTAAGATCCAGATGGCAATCCCTACGCCAGTCATTGACGCCCATCCATAGACTAACAAATCCATTGCCACGGGATAAACCCGCCCGTAGGTCAACCAAGGGATATCTGGAAATACCCAGGAGACAA
>JAFAVN010000477.1 GCA_019242435.1 Verrucomicrobiota bacterium
TGGAATTCATTGGCTTGATTTCTGTCTGGCGGCGACCGCCGAATCGCCGATTGCCTCGGTTCTGGCGGCTTGCGACACTTCGACCCGAACCTATCGCGATGGGATGCAGGTCGAGACCGTTGGGATCACTTATGTCGAGAATAGGACCGGAGTCCGGATGATACTGCAGACTGGTGATTTCATTCGAGTCAACACCTCCGGGAAAAGTATTCTTCTGCGGCTGGTCGGGGCTCGTGGAATCATTGAGTTCTGGGGATGGGAAAGCCCCTATTTCCTTCTGAATTCGGAATATCCAAGCGGCCAGATCATCGTGCCAGACGAGTTACCTGTATTCGGTCATAGGCTGCACCTGGAAAATCTGGCGGAACAGATCCGGCAGCAAACCACAGATTATCGGTTACCTGAAAGTTCACAGACCGCTCTCGAGATCTGTGAAGCGGCATTTCTGTCGGCAAAGTATCGGTGCCAGGTGCAGTTTCCGCTCGCGGATTTTGTCCCGCCCCAGCCGAATGATTGGGAACCGGGCAAGGCGTACACGGGCAAAGGTGGAAGGGATGGGAAAGCGTTGCGCGCCTAGCCGACAGCAGTAACTCAACCCTTGGGCATCGGCAGAGTCAAGAGTGGGGCGTCGCACCGTTCAGAACGCCAGCACCGCCAAATTCCGAGATTTTGCAGCCCCGCGAGTTGCCATGCCATCGGCAACGCCTTCCGGTCTGGGCGGGCAATACTCTGTCCAGATTCTGCATCATGGCGTTTTTTCAATCCGCCGTCGGCGGACCAGGCTGATGCGAGTTGCGGGTTCGCAGCCGGTTCACCCGCCCATAGTGACGACATACCATCTCCTCAATACTCCGTCTCTCCTTGAACTCCTTGAACTCCTCCCCATCCTTCCCCTCACCTATGTCATTATCTTTTGGAATAGTTGGCGGAGGGTGGCGGGCGGATTTTTTCTTGCGAATTGCGCGGGATCTGCCGGTACGGTTTCCGTTGGCTGGGGTCGTGGTTCGCGATCCGGAAAAACGAGCGGCCCTGGCGGCACGCTGGTCGGTACCGGTATTTGCGACTGTTGAAGAATTATTGACTGAAAAGGCACCGAGTTTCGTAGTGACCTCGGTTGCGTGGCCGGCTAACCTGCCGTTGCTGGAATTTTTTGCGGCCCGGGGAATTCCAGTGCTCTCGGAAACTCCGATCGCGCCGGCGCTTTCTGATTTGCGCCGAGTGGTCGGGTTGGAACGTAACGGTGCGCGAATCCAAGTGGCCGAACAATATCTATATCAACCGCTGCATGCAGCCCGCCTGGCTTTGATCAAAGCAGGGCACCTGGGAACTGTTTATGAGGCCGACATATCGATTGCCCATGGCTATCACGGGATCAGTCTGCTTCGCCATTTTCTGCAGGTTGATCTTCGGTTGCCAAAGATTAAAGCACGCCGTTTTCAGTCACGAATTGTGAATGGACCGCACCGAGAAGAGCCACCAAAGGAATGGAAGACTGTCGACTCAGTGAGGACCATCGCTCAGCTCGACTACGGAGATCGTCTCGGGATATTCGATTTCACGGGAGATCAATATCATTCTTGGATCCGCTCCGCTCGCTTGCTGGTGCGCGGAGAAAAAGGCGAGATTAATCAGACAACCGTTCGGCTACTGCGTAAGCTTGACGAAGCGTTCCAGTTTGATCTGGTGCGACGCGACACCGGGCATACAGGAAATCTCGAAGGCCACTATCTTCAGACCATTTCCGGTGGAAGCGAAGTGCTTTATCGGAACCCGTTTCCCGGGAGGCGTTGGAACGATGATGAAATTGCGGTAGCGACGTCACTCTCGGGCATGATGCAGTATATCGAGACGGGAGAGCCGATCTACAGTGTCGCACAGGCTTGCCATGATCGATATCTGGATTTGCTGATTGAGGAAGCAGTTAACACCGGAAAAGAGGTAGCCGGGGAAAAGCAACCGTGGATGGGAACCATGGATTAACACGATACGGGACGAACCGCGAATGCATCCGCCTTCGCCCCGTCAATCCGCGAAGCGGTACCCGGGATGACTCGCCCTTTGAATTGGATTTTCAAGCCAGGGACTTCAATTCCTGAAGTCTGACTAATCTTAAAACTGGGAGACGATCTACGAATAAACTCAGAAGCGGCTGCTGATTGCTGAGCAGAATACTGGCTGAAAACAGAAGAGCCGTTGTTATCAGGGTATGGCTAGGGCCGATTGTCGCGACCAAGCTGCTCCAGACCAAGGCGCCAAGGGCAGTGGCGCCTTGAGAGACGGTGATCATGGTGGCTGTGAGACGGCCTCTGGCCCAATCGGGAATCGCGCTTTGTCCCCTTGCCCAAAGCTCGGAAGCAGAGATCGTCCATCCGGCGCCGGCAAGGCTCGCGGTCAGAAGAAAGCACGACTTTTCATGGATGAGGCAGAACAAGACGTAGACCACCGCAATGCATACGTTCGACAGGGTAAGAATTTCTCCAGGAAAATACTTTTTAAGCCGCGGAAGTATGAGTACGGCTGCCGACGCTGAACCGATTCCCATGAAGGTGAAGCAGAGGCCAAGGTCAGATGAAGTGAAGTTTAATAGTTTCAATCCAATAACCGGGACAACGGCTGGGATCGCGGAAATGAAAAACGCGAACTGAAGATTCTGAGCCACAGCCCGCTGCAGCGTGGGAGTTCGAAATACGGAATGGATAACGGAGTTTCGGCCCGGACTTTGTAATTTCGAGGAAGCTGGGGATTGCCGCACTGATTCTTTCCACTGCTGAACAGCGAGAATCACGAAGAGGAAACAGGCGGCGTTAATGAGGAAAATCTGATTCGCTCCGATGAGCGGAAGGAGCAACCCGCCCAGGGCCGGGCCGAGGATTCCTGAGATATTGAATTGCAACCCGTTCAAGGTCGCGACGGAGCTCAGTTCGGTTTCAGGTACTAACGTAGCGACAACCGCGGTGGAGACCGGAGCGTTCGCAGCGAAGCCGATGCCGATGAAGAAAATGCAGGCCAGGATCAGGTAAGAGTTAAGGATATGCAGCCAGTTAAAGATCGCCAGGCTAAACGCTCCGGCCGCCAGCCATAGATTGATTGCGCACAATAGTTTTTTGCGGTCGACGCGATCGGCAAGCATTCCGGCAGGAAGGGTAAAGAGGAAGAAAGGCAATGCGATCACGACCGGGATCAAAGACAACAAGGCCGGATTACCGGAAAGAGAATTCAGCACATAGGTCGCGGCATTGTCGTGGGCTGCGACACAGGTTCCAGAAATGGCGCTGGCAATCCACAGCCTTCTAAAGACCGGGTACCGCAGTGCTGTCCAGCTCGAGCTCATGTGCTTGCCAAAAAGACCGGATTAGCGGTTGGATACCGGGGAACCAGGCGAAGCCGAGTCCCAAGTGTGTTTAGCCCTGCATCGATAGACGAGAGGACCCTGGGTGGTAAAAACGACGGAAATTTCGCGGCCTAACGCGACTTGTTGGTAGGCAGAGTCGTCGATCAAGCCGGAAAACACGTCCCGAACCGTGCCGAATAAAAAGAGGCGGATTCCTTCGAGTAAGAGGTTGAGCCTAGGTCCGCAGCGAGTAAGGCTCGGGCTGAACGCTCGCTTAAGTACCCTGGCCGGTAACTGAACAGAAATGGTTTTCATAATCGTTTTGGAGTCCCGATATCGACTCATCCCTTTAAAGAAGGTTTTTGATCGCAAGGTTTCACCCCGGCGTTCGGCTCTTGGCGTTCAGCGTTCGGCGCTTGGTCCGGCAAGTGCCGGAGTGGGTGATTGCCGCAAGGAGTGATTGGTGGGAATTTAGGCGCGGCAGCGGGCTAGAAGCCGGGGGCTTCGATCTCTAAAGCGGCTTGGCGGGTAAAATCCGATAAACCCTATAGCCTCCACAATCCTTAGCCGCTTCAACAAAGGCCAGGTCGTTCTTCTCCGATCATTTCGAGGCTAGGGGCT
>JAFAVN010000530.1 GCA_019242435.1 Verrucomicrobiota bacterium
TTTCGCAGCGAACGCCACTGCGATCGGATCGTCTCCGTTCACGTGGAAGATGGGAGCCTCGATCATCTTAGCCACATCCGTGCAATAAGCGCTGGAACGCGCATCGGCGGGTAAAGTGGTGAACCCAATTTGGTTGTTCACGATTACGTGAACCGTTCCTCCCGTTTCGTATCCGGGCAACTGGGAGAGGTTCAGCACTTCGGCAACAACTCCTTGACCGGCGAACGCCGCGTCGCCATGGATCAATAGAGGTAACACGCTGGTTCGGCGCTCGGTATCGTCCACTAAGCGCTGGCGAGCTCGAGCCTTTCCTTCCACCACTGGATTCACGATTTCGAGATGGCTCGGGTTCGCCGCCAAGTGAATACCGATCTGCTTACCGGTATCGAGCCTTCGGGCGCTTTCGTAACCGAGATGGTATTTAACGTCGCCATCACCCGCAACCAGATCAGGGATATAGTTCTCGGAAAATTCTTTAAAAATCGTTGGATACGATTTCTGCAGGAAATTGGCCAGGACAGTCAGACGGCCGCGGTGAGCCATACCCATCACAATATCAACTACTCCGGCGTCCGGGCAGGCGTTCAGGATGGTCTCCAGGATCACCATAAGACTTTCTCCGCCTTGCAGAGAAAAGCGTTTTTGACCCAGGAATTTAGTGTGTACGAATTGTTCGAAGGTCTCGGCTTCCATCAGCCACCGGAGATATTGTCTCTGCTGGTTTGCATCCGGTTTGAAGTCTAGCCGGTTCTCGATCTTCTCGCGCACCCATTCGCGGACCTGCTCATTCTGGATGTGCATGAATTCGACCCCAAGTGTTCCCGAGTAAATTCTCTGGAGCGTATCGACTAAGTCACCGAGGGGAAGCGGCTTACCGCTCCGGAAATAACGGGATGCAACCGTCGTGGAACGTGGTACGTCGGCCAATCCTAAAGCTTCTAACGTGAGAGCCGGTTGGACTGCATCGGTGCTTGCCAGCGGATCAAGCTTCGCCTGAGTATGTCCGAGAATGCGGTAATTCGTAACCAGGGCGTCGACCCGGTTCTGCAAACTGGCATCCAAAGACGGCTGATCGGGCGCAACGACGGTCTTATGCCCGTTCCGAGTGGGAGCGTTCCCCAGCTCGAATCCTTCAAAGAAAGCTGACCAGGTGGCGTCGACCGATGCCGGATCTTTTTTCCATCGCTGATGGTACTCGTCCAGAAGACCGGCGTTCCAATCGTTCAAATACGAAGTTCTCATGTTTTTGCTCTCAGGGAGCAGAGGACCAGCAATTTAAGCGAAGTACGGGAGTCCCCAAGCGAATTTTGATGAAATTTCCTTCAAGAAATGTGTCCTCCGGGCAAAGCAAGCGCCTAGCGGCCAATTTATGCAACGGTTCTTTGGACGTCAAAGGGGGGTGTACCTCGTCCCTTTTGCTTCCCTTCTCCCAAGGATCTGGGAGCTTGGGAGGAGAAGGAACAGAGGTGGCATTTGTAAGAAGCAAGGGCTGGCTATAGACTAGCAATTTCCTCCTCATGAAGCTCGATCCGACTGAATACAAAATTGATTTTAAGAACCGTTGCGCCCTGGTAACAGGAGCCGGCAAAGGTATTGGACGCGAAATCGCTGTCGAGTTGCACCGATTCAATGCTCAGGTGGTCGCGGTGAGCCGGACTCGAACAGACCTGGAAAAACTGAAGGATGAAATCGGCTGCGAAACAATCACCGCCGAGTTGGCCGACCCGGCGCAAGCTAAGCGCGCGGCGGAACAGGCCGGAGAAATCGACCTGCTAGTCAATAACGCGGCCATTGCGAAATTAGAGCCTTTCCTGAAGACCACGATTGAAGCGTGGGATGAGACGATGGCGGTCAACCTGCGGGCTGTCCTGATCATTACCCAAGTGGTGGCAGCCGGGATGATAGCACGGGGAGTACCCGGCTCGATCGTGAACGTCTCGAGTATGGCCAGGTTCCAAGCACTTCGGGGCCACGCCGCTTATTGCGCCTCAAAAGCCGGCTTGGATCAATTGACCGGCGTCATGGCGGTTGAGCTTGGCGAGTACGGGATTCGGGTCAACTCCGTGAACCCGACCGTGGTTCTGACCGAGATGGGTAAGCGAGCCTGGAGCGATCCCGCTAAAGGCGGCCCAATGCTCGCCCGAATCCCGCTGAGACGGTTTGCCGAGTGTGAAGATATCGCCTCAGTCGTGTGTTTTCTGCTGAGCGACGCAGCCGGTATGTTGAACGGCCTCGCCCTACCCATCGACGGCGGGTTCCACATGACCTAGCCTGCATTTCTCACAATTGCATGCAGGCTCTGGCTAAGCATCGGCTGCACCCATCCTGGTGTCGTTCACAAATTGCTCCGTCGAACCGTCGATCTGGCGTCCGCGGCGACCATGCGGCGAATGGATATACATGGACTGCCGATCGACCCGATCCGAGCGAGCCGGCTGTAGCGAGATCTCGTATTTAACCGGCTGCCGATGATCGGATATCTGGAGTTCCGGATTGTAGACGCTGTTAAATTTCCACAGCATCTTCACAAAATTGGTCTGACCACGGAGCAATCGGGCGGCCGCCAAACCGGAGGCTTCCCGGAGCGCAGCAAACCCGAGATGCTTCATACTCAACACCCGCTGGGTCTCAACTAATTCCCGATAAAACTCCGGCAACGGTAAAGTGGTTGGTAATACGGCATGCTGGATGTCGAACAGCCGGTAATCACGAGTATTGATTTTTCGAGACTCGGTTCGCCAACTCTCCGTCCCCGGATAAGGCGTATTGACGCTGATATTAACGATCTCCGGAATCTCTTTGCACCAGTCCCGGATCACCCTGAACCGCTCTTTGTCCCAAGAAGGATCGGCGATGATATTGATAGCCACCGAGAGTCCCAACGAGCGGGCAAACTCGAGCGCCTCGAAGTTCTTTGAGAGGGAGACCCGCTTACGAAACATTTTTAGCCCTTCCTCGTCGATCGCTTCGATTCCCAGGAACATGTATTCGAGACCGATTTTACGCCAAAACTGGAAAACCTCTTTGTTCCGCAACAGAATATCGCCCCGCGTTTCCAGGTAGTACTGTTTCCGGATTCCTTTGCGAGCAATCAGCTCGCCGATCTGCATTCCATGATCGGCTTGGATAAACGCAACGTCATCCAGGAGAAAAATTCCTGGTTCCTTGATGGTGGCAAGCTCTTCAACCACTCTGCCCGGCGACTTAGTGCGATAACTCCGGCCATAGAAGGTCCAGGCACTGCAGAAAACGCAATCCCACGGACAACCACGGCTAAACTCGATGGATGCACAAGGGTCAAGTACCCCGATAAAATAGCGGCGCCGATGGCGCAACAAATCCCGGGCGGGCATAAGATCATCGAGACTCTGCACAAAACCCGGTCGTGG
>JAFAVN010000551.1 GCA_019242435.1 Verrucomicrobiota bacterium
GGATATTTTCGGTGGCATCGACATGGACCTTAATACCAAAATCCTGCTCGAATTTTTTTCCTTGTTGTTGGATCGCAGCTACCCGGTCTGCATCCATCCAGATCGATAACTCACCATTGACCCAGGCTCCGGCCGAGTGTGCAAAAAGAAAAAGGGCGCCCACATAGCTAAAACAGCGGATCATATCAAAAGTCGAAAAGCTTCAATTCGTTCGCAATCGACGCCCTCAAAGACCTGGTGGCAGCATTTCTGGGCCGAGGCGGAGAAAGAGAACAGGAGGGACGGCAACTGACGGCCTAACATACGCTCGCCGAACAGCATGCTTCCACTGGTTTTTTCAGATTCACACCATGGACAGGCATCAATCTGCAATTGTGTTCATGAGTGGTGTTGGAGGGCGCGCGCGTCCTTGCGCTGTTCGGGAGATCTTGTCCCCGCGATTGGGAAATTCCCCCAAAAGAATCGGGGACGCGATCTCTGCTGCCTCCAATTCGCGGTTCACGAGACCTCCAGCTCTTCCTCGGTAGCCGGATCCATATCAGGGACGGTCAGTCCGCCGGTTGCCTCCAGCCAATCCGCGATTTGTGTCACCATTTTATCAACGCTGGTATCGGTTACATCCACCACCATCTTCGGTAATAAAGATTTATCGAACAGCTCTTGCACTACCTCTTGCTCGCGCAAGAAAATTTGCAGATCCTCGTATTGGGACGGGTTGCTGGAGATCTTTAGCCTGCGCCTTCTCGCCTCCTCGAATGAGTGGGGGCTTCGCCAGCAAAAAATCAAACGAAAACCTAGGGAAACCAACCTTTTTTCCAGCCAGGAAAAGTCATACTTTCGGTTTGCGTAAATGGATTGCCACGCCTGCGTCGAGATATGAAATCGATCTACAATCCAGGAATAATACCGGTAGAGCTCGAACAGCTTCGCCCAGGTCCGATAGGCTTCGAACACCAGCTCCTCGTAGGGGGGGTCAAAATTGATCAGGCTGGCTCCGTACGGGCTTCGGGTAAAACCGTTCCATTCTGCAGATATGATCGGGGAGTGATAGCGATACTTTCGCTCGCCTACGATCCGAGGATGTTCGTTGAGAGCAAGCGCTAGGTCTGTCTTGCCAGTAAGGCGGGTGCCTTCGAGAATAATTTTCGGACAGCGCTTAATTACCATGGGGGAATGCTCCGTTGAAGCAGACGACTGCTCGGAATTGACCAAGGGCATAAGTTCGTTCCAGATAAGTCAAGGTTTCTTTTTAGTTCGCCAGCGTCACTACCCTAAGGATTTAAATAGCGATTTGTTGGTACGGAGAAGTGGCTTAGGCTGGATCTGCCGACCATTGGTCCGGAGGAAACAGTGCTAAAAAGGCTGAGGAATAAGATGTTTGCGATGGGCAAGACCTCAATTTTTGTTGCTCTACGGAACCCCGTTTTCAAACGGCTCTGGATAATGAGCATCATCTCGGGTTGTTGCGTTTCTGCGCACGACACGGCGGCGACCTGGATGATGAGCAAGCTGAGCCATTCGAGTTTTCTTATTTCACTCATCTCAACGGTCGCGTCGCTCCCCTTTTTCCTGTTTACACTTCCCGCGGGCGCGTTAGCAGACATGGTCGACCGTCGCAGGCTGCTGTTCGTGATGAACATCTGGCTTGGATGCGCCGCCGGCGGCTTGGCGATCCTGACGGCTTTGCATCTGTTGCATCCTTACTTGATTCTCCTTAGTGTTTTTCTGATCGGCATCGGCTTCAGTTTCTATGCTCCTGCATGGTCGGCGGTCGTGCCAGAGGTTGTTTCAAAGGAACATTTAGCATCTGCTGTTACCTTAGGAGGCCTGCAACTTAACATTGCTGGTATCGTCGGCCCGGCTCTTGGCGGTTTGGCCTTAGCCAGTCTGGGTGCTCAGGTAGTGTTCGCTACCAATGCAGTTTGTTTCTTTCTCTTGCTGACCGCGTTGACGAATTGGGGCCCTGCCTACGCCACGCCCAAAATGCCATTTGAGAATTTTTTGGATTCGTTAGCCAGCGCAGTCCGATACGTCCGATACGCGCCGGGGATTCAGGTGATCCTGGTGCGCGACGTGATCTTCTCTCTGTTCATTGCTGTCATCCCCGCGTTGTTGCCAGTCGTCGGTTTGAGACAACTCGGGCTGGATTCTTCCAAGTTGGGCCTCCTCTTTACCTCAATGGGAATCGGCGCCGTAGCCGGCGCAGTAGTCGTGATCCCCTGGGCTCGAGCCAGATTTTCTGCGAATACGCTCACTATTCTGGCAAATTTGTTATTAGCCATCGTGTTCTTGCTTATGGCGTTCGTGCGGGACCCGGACCTGTTTATGGTAGTGGCGGCATTGGCTGGCGTGGGTTGGACTTTGACTGCTTCCGAGCTTTGGGTCGCCGGCCAAAGAGCCATGCCGAGCTGGGCCCGCGGCAGAATGAACGCTACCCACATGATGGTCTCCCAAGGCGGGTTGGCATTAGGAGGGCTGATCTGGGGGGCCGTCGCAGCTTTCGTAAGTCTCGATTTCGCCCTAATCTCCGCCGCGCTTTTTCTACTGTTCAGCTTGTCGCTGGCGATACCGCTATCGATCGATTTCACGAAACGCCTGAATCTCGACCCGGCTCCCTTGACCACTCAGTATCACCGGTTTCTGCACGTTCCTGATCCGTCGGACGGTCCGGTGATCGTCATAATGGTTTTTGAGATCGACGCCGCCAATCGGCGTCTCTTTCTCGATCTCATGCGGGAAATGCGGCTGATCTATCTTCGCAATGGCGCGTTTAGCTGGCGCTTGGACGAGGATTTGGAAAAAGCGGGCCGGTTCAGGATGGAAATGATGGTCTCCTCCTGGTCCGAGCACTTGCAGCAACATGAGCGAATGACCAAGAACGAGCTTGCTACTTGGCGTAAGGTTTGGAGCCTGCACTCGGCGCGGGAAGAGCCAATAGTAAAACACTATCTTTCTGTCCACCGGGAGCTATTGATGCGCCGGCCTGCACCTCTAGATGTTGAGCGGCCGACGCAAGAGGAATCGAGCAGGATGGGTCGTGACGTCCAGAGCCCGCCCTATTTGTGGGACAGGACACTAGAGGCTGTTGAAAAAAGGGCTCAGAGGGAAGATCGGAATAATTCGTCAGGTGAGGTCCTCTGACCTAACAAAGTGCACACTCCGAGAGGCATTAGGGATCCCCTGACCCGGACGGGATTCCCCTCGGCACGCGAAAAGGATTTGGAAATCGGAGTAGGTGCCGCTAAGAAGAACGCTATGGCTTGCGTACCAGCATCTTAGAATTGATCTTTATTAGTAGTTTGCTTTTATTCTCACCACCGGTTTTACTCCATGGCCGGCTTGCCAAAACACTCCTCTACTTTCACCGCCCTCCGCAACCCGGTTTATAAGCGGATTTGGCTGGCCAGTCTTTTGTCCAGCGTCTGCGTTAGCGCCCATGACACAGCGGCTACCTGGGTCATGAACACGCTGAGCCCGTCGCCTTTTTTGCTTTCCCTGCTTTCGACGGTGGCATCTCTGCCGTTCTTTTTATTGACCTTACCTGCGGGTGCATTAGCCGATATGGTTGACCGCCAGAAGCTGCTGCGGGTCATGAACTTCTGGCTGGCCGCCACCGCCGCGCTGCTGGCAATCTTATACAGCTTTCATATTCTGAATCCGGAGCTGGTTCTGGTGTGTGTCTTCCTCACAGGGGTCGGATTTGCATTCAACGCCCCGGCCTGGACCGCAATTGTACCCGAGATAGTTACAAACGATGAATTGCCTTCGGCTTCTACGCTGAGCGGCTTGCAACTGAACATCGCGGGGATTCTCGGGCCGGCATTGGGGGGGTTTGCGTTGAAGTTACTTGCCCCGAATTGGATCTTTCTCATAAACGCGCTCGGTTTCCTGGTTGTCATCTTTGCCGTCTCCAAATGGAAACGTGCCTCGCAAGCAGCAAAATTACCTTTGGAGAATTTCCTGGAATCGTTCGCCACAGCCATTCGATATGTGCGCTACGCGCCAAGTATTCAGGTGGTCTTGGCTCGTAACGTTCTTTTTTCGCTTTTTATCTGTGTGATCCCGGCACTGATTCCGGTAGTCGGTCTTAAACAGTTGAAGTTCGAGCCCTCCGGCTTGGGGCTGCTGTTTACCGCGATGGGGGCGGGTTCGGTATTTAGCGCCGTGTTCGTGGTGCCAAAACTGCGGGAACATCTATCGTCAAATGCGATCATTATTTCCGCAAACATTCTTCTAGTGTTGGTTTACCTGGGAATGGCCGTAGTCTCGAATCACGTTCTCTTTATGATCGTGGCTGCGATCGCCGGAATCGCTTGGACCATTGCCGCTTCCGAGCTTTGGGTAGCAGGGCAGATGGCAATGCCGAACTGGGCTCGCGGGCGGATGAACGCCACCATCATCATGTTTTCTCAAGGGGCGATGGCGTTGGGAGCGATCGTATGGGGCTTACTCGCCAGCACTATCGGAATTAGCCCTACTCTGGAACTTGCGGCGGCTCTGCTTTTTGCCAGTCTTTTCTTGTCGATTCCTCTTTCGATCAACTTTGTTAGCGAGCTCGATTTCGCTCCGGCCCCGGTTACCGGCTTCTCCCATAAGCTGATCCATATTCCTCGGCCGCACGATGGTCCAATCTCAATTACTTACGAATTCGAGGTGGACCGGACTCGAGGCTCGGAGTTTATCCATGTGATTCGGCAGCTACGACTGATTCATCTGCGAAACGGCGCGTACAGCTGGCGTCTGCACGAAGACCTCGAGCGGGCGAATGTGTACCGGATTGAAATGATGATGCCGTCTTGGACCGAACATCTGTTGCAGAAAGAGCGCTATACCAAAACCGAACGAGACGTCTTGGAGAAGGCCGCTGCTCTCCATGTGGGCCCGAATCCTCCGATCGAACGGGTTTATCTTTGCGTAAACCGCGAGCTGATGACCCATTTAGCGCTGTTCGCCCATCCCAGCACTATGCCGACGAGTCCCCTTGACTTGGGCACCCAGGAGATGGGCAACACCGCGTAGCTGTGCGTGGGCGTGTTCCGCGATGAGAAGTGGCGTAACCGGATAGCCCAAGGGCTTCAGCCCTGAGACTCTGTTCATGGAAACCGTCCTGCTGGGGCGACCGATGCGGCATCCAAACACCCATACGCCGACCCGCTCATATGCCGGCACACCCGCTACCCGTTCAGCGCAGCCTCCAGCGCGTGCCAGCCAAGTGTCGCGCACTTCAGGCGCTGGGGAAACTTCCTCACCCCTCCCAATGCTCGCAGGTTTCCTAGCCCGTCGCCCGGCCCCTCTTTAGTAAGGAAATCGATAAACTTGCGTTGAAGCGCCAAAGCCTCTTCCCGGGTGATGCCTTTCAGTTGAAGCGTCATTAGTGATGTCGAGGCGGTGCAGATTGCGCAGGCCTGCGCTTGGAAAGAGACGCTCTGGATTTTGCCCTCCGGCGATTGCTGCACGAAGACGGTGACCTCGTCACCACAAGCCGGGTTGAACCCTGAACCACGGGTAGCGGGTGGAGGAAGAACACCGCAGTTACGAGGACGTTTGTAATGATCGAGGATAATTTCCTGGTACAACTCGTCGAAATCCATCTTCCAAAGGTGCAGCTAGCCGAAATAAGCAATGGCCGAATGCAGAACCCGGACTAAGCGGTCGAGCTCTGTTTCTGTATTATAAAAATAGAAGCTCGCGCGGGCGGTTGCGATCAGGCCCAGCTTCCGAATCAGTGGCTGGTTACAATGGTGGCCGCCGCGCAAAGCAATTCCCTGTTGATCGGCAAAAGCCACCACGTCATGCGCGTGAATCTTGCCGAGCTGGAAACTGACGATGCCCGCTCTCTCGCCTGCCGGGCCTAACAGCCGAAGCTCTGGAATCTCGCGCAATCTTGCTGCTGCCTGTCGTCCGAAATAGTGGTCATTCTCTTGAATTTCTTTCCGGCCAACCGAATCCAAATAGTCGAGAGCCGCCCCAAGCCCGATTGCGCCCGCAATGTGCGGCGTTCCGGCTTCGAAGCGATGCGGTGCCGGCTTCCACTCCGCACCTTCGAAATTGACGCTGACGATCATCTCGCCTCCCGTCTGGTAAGGTGGCATTTGATCTAAAAGCTCCTTCCGGCCGTACAGAACACCGATTCCGGTAGGTCCGCAGCACTTGTGTCCCGAGAAAGCCAGAAAATCGCAACCGATTGCCTGGACATCGAGGGGCATGTGTCCGGCGCTTTGAGCCGCATCGATCAACGTTGTCACCCCGTGCTTTCGAGCAATACGGCAAACTTCCGCCACCGGGTTGATGCAGCCGAGCGAATTTGAAATGTGGGTTAGCGCTAGAATGCGAATCGGCTGCTGCTCCAAGACCGACTCAAGCCGCGTCCAATCGACTTGGCCCTCGTCTCCGTTTACCGCCAAAAAGTGAAGCTTTGCCCCGGTGCGCCGCGCCGCCATTTGCCACGGGATCAGGTTTGCGTGGTGCTCCATTTCAGTGAGGAGAATCCCGTCATCTGGCTTTAACCGGTCGCCCCATGCGCAGGCCACCAGGTTGATCGCTTCGGTAGTTCCTCGAGTGAAGACGATTGATTCCGAGCTTTCCGAATTCAGATAGGCCGCTACGCGCTGTCGGGCATGCTCGTATAGTTCAGTCGCCCGACTGCTGAGCGCGTGAAGGCCGCGATGCACATTGGCATGTGACTCCCGGTAATAGCGGCTGATCTCCTCGATTACCTCGACCGGATGCTGGGTCGACGCAGCGTTATCCAGATAAGCCAGCGGTTTTCCATGGACAGTCTGGTCGAGGATCGGGAAGTCCTCCCGAAAACGCTCGGCAAGAGTAGGTGCGGTCACAATTCACTCTCGTCCGTCGCGTCAGCCGATGCAAATTAGGCAATGGATCCGATCGAATTGGGGCTGCCCCATCGCGCCCCTTTTATTTTCATTGATAACGTCATTTCGGTCGAACCAGGCCGCCGGGCGGAAGCCGAGAAACGCTTCTCGAGTCATGAACCGTTCTTGGGGGGGCATTTCCCCGGGAACCCAATCGTGCCGGGCGTACTATTGGCCGAGGCTCTGGCCCAAGTCGCCGGCATCGCGATCGGTCGGCCCGGTAAGTCATTTCTCCTCACCGCGATTCGCGCCATGAAGTTCTTGCGCCCGGTTCGCCCCGAAGAACAGATCCGGCTGGCGGCGGAATCTCTGGGCGAGATGAATGGCATGGTCCAATGCGGGGTTCAGGCGAGCATCGGCGGTGAAACCGTTGCCGAAGGCCAGATCGTGCTCGTAGAACTCGCACGCTGAGAGATGACAAATCGGGTTGGGTTAGGCCGCCGCGCGCGGGAAGAGGTGCTTGCGAACTGCGAACAGCGAGCCGTGAACTGCGAAGCTCGAACTTATAAAAACGGGTTGTGCCGCTTTTCTTTCGCAATGGTGGTCTCGGGTCCGTGCCCGGGAAGGACTCGGGTCTGTTCGGGGAGTCCAAGTAACTTTGTTCGAATATTCTGGATTAACTCTGCGTGATTTCCCCCAGGAAGGTCGGTGCGCCCAATGCTCCCCGCGAATAATGCGTCCCCGGCAATCAAGACGTTGCTCTCCGCTGAAAAGAAACACAGGCTGCCCGGGCAATGACCCGGAACCAACAAGACGTCGAAAGCTATACCCAAAAAGTCCTGTGATTTGCCCTCGGAAATTAGAAAGTCCGGTTCCACCGGCTCGGTTTCCAAAAAGAATCCAAACTTCCGGAAGAAGGTTGGATCAGTGATTAGCGGAACCGAATCTGCGTGGTAACCGACTCGGCAGCCAAAGCGTCGTTTGATCTTGGCTGCGTCGTCGATATGGTCAACATGCCCGTGGGTGATTAATAACAGGTCAGGAGAAATGGCTTGATCCTCCAGCCAATCCAGCGTCCCGGTAGGTGCATCAAATACAATGGCTCCTCGAGGGGCTTTGACTAGGTACGCGTTTGTGTCGAATATACCGCCAATAAAGGTTTGAAACTCGAACATAATCAGGGGAGACTCCTGGGTCGTCCGCTAAGGCGGCTCGCAAACTTCTCTTCAGCTATATTTCTGTCAATTCGTTGTGTGCTTGCTGCATGAAAATTACTAGAACTGCTTTTCTCGGACTATCTCTGCTTTTTGCGACTAATTGTAGCATCGGCCAGCTCAAACAGAGCTCGGCAGATTCCCGGCAGATAGCAATCACAGTCGCACGGCTCCTTGAGCAGGCGCATTACAGCCGCCAGAAATTAGATGACGCGATGGCCCGCAAGATCCTCGACACTTACCTGGAGGATCTGGATTACACCAAGCTTTTTTTCACTCAGGCCGATATCGATGAGATTTATCGGAAATACGGCGGTACCCTCGATCAAGACCTGATCGTCGGAAATTTGGAACCGGCCAGAGCGATCTACGCCCTCTTCAAGACCCGAGTGGCCGACCGGGTAAACAAGATCAGAGATCTGGTAAAACAGGATTACAGTTTTAAGAGCACAAAAACTGTCGCCTTGGATCGTCACAAAGAACCGTGGCCGGCGAATGCCGCCGAAGCCGACAGCCTGTGGCGGGACCGAATCGAAGGCGAGTTGTTACAGGAAAAGCTCAATAAAGTTGCGCTCGAGCCGGGTCCGAAGGCGGTACAAAAACGCTACGAGCAACTGTTGAAGAACCTCTCGGAGCGCGACGACAACGATGTCGTGCAACTGTTTCTGAATGCCGCCGCTCAAACCTACGATCCTCACTCGGAGTACCTCGGTAAGTCGGACCTTGAGAGCTTCGAGATCAACATGCGCCTCTCGCTCACCGGAATTGGTGCTGAGCTGAAATCGGAGGATGGATACGCCAAAGTGGAGCGCCTGATTTCGGGTGGACCCGCGCAACTGAGCGGTAAAGTGAGCGTTGGCGACCGGATTGCAGCCGTCGGCCAGGGCAAGGATGGTTTTACGGATGTTGTCGATTTGAAAATCGACAAGGTTGTGGAGTTGATCCGGGGCAAGAAGGGAACAGTCGTCCGCTTGCTGATTATTCCGGCCAATACCGCGGATCCGTCGAAGCGGAAAATTGTGGAGCTGGTTCGCGACGACGTTAAATTAACCGAGCAAGAAGCGAAAGCTCAGTTGATCGAAAAGCCTCTGCCGGACGGCACCACGGAAAAGCTCGGTTGGATTACCCTCCCATCATTCTACCAGGATATGGAGCGGTCCCGTACTGGTAAGAGCACCTCGCGCGATGTCGCTGCTTTGATCAAAAGATTAGAGCGAGAAGGGATCCAAGGTCTGGTGATTGATCTGCGTCACGATGGTGGCGGTTCTCTTGACGAGGCGATCAAAATGACCGGCCTTTTCATAAACCAGGGGCCGGTCGTCCAGGTGAAAGATGCCAACGGCGATGTCCAAGTGCTCAAGGACCAAGATCCAGGCGTCCTCTACAGCGGGCCGTTAGTTGTGTTAACCAATAAGCTCAGTGCTTCGGCCAGCGAGATTTTTGCCGCTGCCTTACAGGATTATGGCCGGGCCGTGATTGTCGGCGACGCGAGCACGTTTGGAAAAGGCACCGTGCAGACCTTGCTTGAACTAGGCAGGTTTATGCCTCTTCTGGGAGCATCCAGCAATGATGCCGGCGCTCTTAAGTTGACCGTCCAAAAGTTTTACCGGGTTGCAGGCGGTTCAACCCAGCTCCGCGGAGTGGTTTCCGATGTCGTGTTACCGTCTCTTACGGATAATTCCGAAATTGGAGAGGCATCCTTGGATCATCCGTTACCTTACGACGAGGTCGAGCCTGCCGCGATTGATCTGGCGAATAACCACAAGCCTCTCTTCCTTGACGACCTCCGCAAACGATCGACTAACCGAGTCGCCCAAGATCCGGCCTTCCAGGACGTTGTCTCGGACATGAAAGTTGTCCGGGATCGCCTAAAAACAAATCGGGTGTCTCTGAACGAAAAAATCCGTCGAGACGAACTGGATGCCGATAACGATCGGAAGCAGAAGGAGCTTGCTGACGAAAAGAAGATCGACTCCCAGCTGCAAGACAAGCATTTCGATCTCACTCTCGCTGACGTAAACAAGCCGCAGCTCAAGCTGTTACCTAGTCCTTTGGCTTCTGCCGATAAAACGGCGAAGGCCTCGCCATCACCTGCTGCAGGAGAGGATGCCGGCTCTGTTGAAGACGAGAACGGAACATCCGCCGACGGTGACGCTATTCAGCGCGAAACCGTCAATATCCTGACTGACCTGGTCGACCTGCAAAAGTCGCCTCGTACGGCAGATCGGTAGGAGTTCGAATTTCGAATGTAGAATTTCGAAGAGGGGTATCCTGTCCGTCTACCGGTGGCTCACGCCCTCTTCGAAATTCGAGCTTCGACCTTCTAAATTCCAGGCTCTAGCCCTTAGACCGCCCCACGGGCATCCGACGCCGCATTGGCCACTGCCACCGCTTCACTCAGATCCACGGTACCATCAAAGAGCGCCTTGCCAATAATCGTCCCATAGAGTCCCGGGATAGCCGCCAGCCTTTTCACGTCATCAATGGTGGCGACGCCTCCACTCGCAATGACTTGGCATTTTGTCTGGTCTAGAACCGCTTCCAGCATGCCAAAGCTTGGCCCTGATAACATCCCGTCCGTCGCGATGTCTGTGAAAGTGATCGTGTCGGCACCGGCGTCCTGTACCCGCCGGATGAAATCGATGGCGTTCAGGTGAGTGACTTCGGCCCAGCCTTTGACCGCCACTTTGCCGTCCTTGGCGTCCACACCCACGGCGACCGCTTCTCCGCCAAAGCGAACAACCAGATCACGCACAAATGTCGGATCCTCGACCGCTTTGGTCCCGACTACCACCCGGCTCGCTCCTGCTTTCAAAAGAGTCTCTGCTGCCGGCAAGGAGCGAACTCCGCCTCCCACCTCGACCGGGATATTAAGTGAACTGACGAGTCGCTTGATCAGATCGAAGTGCCGCTGTTCTCCAGTGAAGGCCGCCTCCAGGTCGACCACATGAAGATAATTGGCTCCTTCTTCTTCCCAACGCGTAGCATAAAAAAGCGGGTCCTCAGGGTAAACAGTCTTTTGATCCAATTTCCCTTGGCGAAGACGCACCACTTGACCCTGGAACAAGTCGATGGCAGGCAAGATAATCATCAGAGTGTTGCTAGAAATTGACGCAGCAATGTTAAGCCAGTCTCCTGGCTCTTTTCCGGGTGAAATTGGGTTGCCAGCAAGCTGCTGGTACCAATAGCAGCGGCGAAGTGTGTCTCATACTCCGCGTAACCCACTACGAGCTTCGAATCTTCCGGTATTGGGTAATAGGAGTGAACAAAATAAAAGAACGGCTTTTCCGGTAACCCCGGGTATAAGTCTCGGGCGCTATCAGTCCAGACTACCGAATTCCAGCCGATCTGAGGAACTTTCACCGATTCTTCATTGAATCTGCGGACTTTCCCTTTGAATAGGCCGAGCCCGCTAATGTCGGGAGATTCTTCACTGGTTTCAAAGAGGAGTTGATAACCAAGACAGATTCCGAGGAAGCGTTTCTCTTGTTCGAGCCACTCCCGAATAGGCGCAAATAGTTGGCGTTTCTGAAGCTGACGAACAGAATCGCCGAACGCCCCTACGCCGGGCAATACCAGGGCATCGAGTCCGGCGGCAATGGGGCCTTGTTCAAGCCGATGGACCTGCGCTCCCACCGCTTCCAGCGCTTTACTGACACTCCGCAGATTGCCGGAGCCATAATCAACCAGACCTACTGTTGGTTTTACTTTCACACCGCCAATTTTCCTTTGGAACTGGGTACTCCGGTAACCCGCGAATCTATCTGGCAAGCCATGTCCAAAGCTTTTGCCAGGCCCTTGAAAATGGCCTCGGCGATGTGATGGCTGTTTCGGCCATATTCCACCTGGACGTGCAGGTTCATGGCGGAAGCCATGGCAAATGCCCGCAAAAATTCTTCAACTAGGGAGAAATCGAACGTACCGATTGGTCCCACCGGCATTGGTACTCGGAACTCAATAAAGGGCCGGCCACTGAGGTCCAGAGCCACTTGAACCAGAGTTTCGTCCATCGGCAGTCTAGCCCAGCCATAGCGCTTGATACCGGTCTTGTCGCCCAGTGCCGTTGCCAAAGCTTGACCGAGAACGATCCCGGTGTCTTCGACGGTGTGATGTAAGTCGACCGCCAAATCCCCGCCAGCGGCAATCTTCAGGTCAATGAGACTATGTTTCGCTAGAAGAATCAGCATGTGATCGAAGAACGGAATACCCGTACTAATATCCGCATGCCCTGATCCATCGATCAGAAGCTCGACATTCACTGATGTCTCCGCTGTTTCTCGGAACCGTGAGGCTCGGCGCTGATTCATAACCTTTAAGCCTTATAGCACAACGGGTTGGCGGTTCACAGTTCACAGTTGACGGTTCGTTCTTGGCGAAAGCCCAAGCCATTTACGGGCAAGGCACTATTCCTGCGCTTCCCAGCCCACGCCAAATTGTCACCTATCGTTCCAGGGCTGCGCGGTTTTTCGGGCACGATGCAAGCGAGCACTTGCATTCACTGAATATACATGTAAGTACTTACTTGCATGGATTCTCCAGAGTTGACTTCTAAGCCGTTAAAATCTCAACCTAGCTCGGTCGATCTCACCAGAAAACGGATTCTGGCTGCCGCCGAGCTCGTGTTTTCGAGAGACGGCTTTCAAGGCGCAACCACCAGAGAGATCGCGCGAGAGGCGGCCGTTAATGAAGTGACGCTTTTTCGGCATTTTCGTACCCGGGATGAGCTTGTCCAAGCCACCCTGGAACATGGGTGTGCGGCCTATGACGCCTTGATTAGGCCGGATGAGGTCTGGGAGAGCGACTTGCGCGGTCGTTTGGAGATTTTTGTGCGCGAGTTGTACGCCATTGTCCGCCATAAGGAAGCAATCGTGCGAGCATTCATCAGCGAAGCTCGGGTCCTGCCCGAAACAACGCGCAAAACTCTGCAGGAATTTATGCTCAAACGGAAGGCGAGTTTTGTTACCCGATTGCAACAAGCTCAAAAGGCCGGGCTCGTCCGAAAGGATGTAGACCTTTCCGCAGCGGCCGATTTTATTCGGGATTCAATTCATAGCGCAATGCTCCGGCACACCGCCTACGGCACCGGTCCGGAACAAGTAGCTTCTCATCTGAGCAGTGTAACCGAGATTTTTTACCAAGGGATTAAGGCCTGACCAAAACGGATTTTAGCTATGGCACAAACGGTACAAGAGGATTATCGAAAGGCGACCGAGGCTCCTGCCCAGGATTGGCCGAAGAACCGCGGCAAGATCTCGCTTCGAGAACGCCTCGGCCGGCGCTTCGTTCCGACGATGGCGGCGATGGGAGTGATCTTTGTCATCGTCCTAGGTGGGCTCTATTTCTTTGCGGTAGCGGCCAGTCACGAGTCGACGGACGACGCTTTCATTGCGGCCAATTCGGTGCAGGTCGCGCCGAAGATTTCTGGTAGAATCGAGAAAGTCTTCGTTACGGACAATCAGCTGGTGAAACAGGGAGACCCGTTGGTGCAAATTGATCCGCGGGACTATGACGCACAGTTGAAACAGAAGCAGGCCGCCTTGGATAGCGCGAAAGCTGAGGCGGCGTCGGCCCGGGCAGCGGTTGACCAGCAGATCGCCAACGTGAACAGCCTCCAGGCGACCTTGGAGCAGGATAAAGCCGACCAGGCGGCCTCTCAGGCTCAGGCTGACCAAACGGCCGATGATTTGCGGCGAGAGCAAAATCTCTACAATACGCACGTCGTCTCGATTCAAGACCTCATGCATGGCCAGGTGGCGAATCGCTCTGCTCAGGCTAACCTTGAATCCGCCAAGAAGAAGGTTTCGGCAGCAGAAGCCCAGGTCGCCGAGGGTGAAGCGCAGGTCCGGACATACGAGGCGGTCGTTCAATATGTCCTGGCCCAACAAGAGCAAAATCAGGCTAGTTTAGAGTCAGCTCAGCTCAACCAGTCGTACACAAAAGTTTTCGCTCCAATGTCGGGCCGGGTGACTCGTAAATCGGTTCAGCCGGGAGACTATGTCCAGGTGGGGCAGGCACTTCTTGCCTTGGTGCCGTCGGACATTTACGTGACGGCCAACTTCAAAGAAAACCAGCTTCGCCTGATGCGTCCTGATCAGCCGGTTGAAATCTCGGTCGATGCGCTCGGTGGCCGCAAATTCAAAGGACACGTCGATAGTATCCAGATGGGAAGCGGCGCGGCGTTCAGCCTTCTGCCTCCGGAGAACGCAACCGGGAACTACGTTAAGGTCGTACAACGGACTCCCGTTAAGATCTTGTTCGATAAGGTACCGGATGTGGGCTTACCGCTAGGACCGGGAGAATCAGTCGTACCCACGGTTAAGGTCCAGGATTTCCGTTATTCTGGTCTCGATTTGATGATTGTCTCCGCCTTCACGGGGCTAGCCATTCTGGGCGTGCTCTGGTGGGGGACGCGGCCACCGAAAAAGAAAAATTCGGCCTAGTTTATCATGGCTGAAGGAGTCTCAGTTCAGGCAGCGCAGCCATGGAAGCCTGCTGCTAATCCTTGGCTGATTGCAGTGGCGGTGATGTCCGCGACCTTTATGGAGGTTCTCGATACCTCGGTTGCGAACGTCTCGCTGACCCATATCGCAGGCAATCTTTCCGTAAGTACCGATCAAGCTACCTGGGTTTTGACCAGTTATCTGGTATCGAATGCCGTGATTCTGCCGGCGACGGGTTGGTTGGGCCGTTTTTTTGGCCGACGACGATTTTTGATCGGTTGTATCACCATTTTTACGATCGCCTCTGCGCTTTGCGGGTTGGCCAACAGCCTCGGTTTGTTGATCCTGGCCAGGATCCTGCAAGGTGTCGGCGGCGGTGCTCTGCAGCCGGTCGCGCAGGCAGTCTTGCTGGAAACGTTTCCGCCGGAGAAACGGGGCTCTGCGATGTCGGTTTATGCTATGGGCGTCGTGGTTGCTCCCATCTTGGGGCCGACGCTTGGCGGCTGGATTACCGATAACTACTCTTGGCGCTGGGTCTTTTATATTAATCTTCCGATCGGCATCGTGGCGATATTGATGTGTCTTCGGTTCCTGGAAGATCCGCCCTACCTGAAAAAAGCGAGGGCGGCAGACATCGATTTCATCGGCTTCGGTTTCCTGACTCTTTGGATTGGTTGTTTACAGGTGCTGCTCGACAAAGGTCAGGACGAAGACTGGTTTTCATCAGACTTCATTCGCTGGTTGGGTTTTTTGGCCGTGATCGGTTTCATTGCTTTCCTGGTTTGGGAGCTTACCAGGGAACACCCGATCGTTAACCTGCGCATTCTGAAGGACCGAAATCTTTTTATCGGCGTAATCCTGAACTTCAGTGTGGGAGCGGTGCTCTATGGCACAACCGCTGTGCTGCCGCAGTTTCTTCAGTTATTGCTGGGCTATCCTTCCTTGCAAGCTGGTCTGGTCATGAGTCCAAGAGGGATCGGCGCAATCATCGGGAGCGTGGTGGCGGGCCGCATTCTTACCAAAGTGGATGGCCGTATCTGGATGGCTCAGGGTGCCCTTGTACTCGGACTTACCATGTTCTTGCTCGGACGGGTTAACCTGGATATGGCCCCGGAAACGGTCATCTGGCCGATTGTTATCAGTGGATTCGCCATTACTTCGATCTTCGTCCCAATGACCACGTTTTCCGTGGCAACTGTTAGCCGTGAGAACATGGGCGATGCTGCCGGCCTTACCAGTTTAGTCAGAAATCTGGGTGGCTCTGTCGGTATATCTCTGGTGACCGCCTTAGTGACCCGCAGTACCCAAGCGCACCAAGCATTAATGGTGGGTCACCTTACTAACTTGGATGCTCCCTTCAGAGAGCAGCTTGCTACCTTGCAGCATTCTTTGGCAGCACAATCCGGGCAAGCCGCGCAGTCTCAGGCTTACGGTGTCATTTACCAGATGTTACAGCAGCAGGCCGGGCTTTGGGCCTATGTCGAGAATTTTCGACTCCTGGTTCCAATTTGCCTGGCGCTGGCTCCAATCATTTTTCTGTTTAAGAAAGCCAAGAAGTCAGCCCCGGCAGGTATGGGCGCCCATTGACCTGGTAGAAACTCAACCGGATTCTCCATCATGATCCAGACTAGGGCGACTGCTAACTGCTAACTGCCGATCGCACCCATGGAAGAACCCGAGGTTCCTACCGAACATCTTCATGAACACATCCATCACCGAGCGGAATCCAGCTCTGAGCGATGGGTTTTAGGGGTCGCCCTTAGCTCAGCCATCTTGGCTGCCTTCGCCGCCGTCGCTTCGCTCATGGCCGGACATCACGCTAATGAAGCCATGATCGCCCAGATCGAATCATCCGACCAGTGGAGCTACTATCAATCCAAGAGCATCAAAGAAGACCAGGTGTTTGGGAAAATAGACGTTCTGTCAGCACTCGAAAAGCCGGTTCCGGAAACGGACAAATCGAAGATCGCCCAATACGAACGAGAAAAGGAAGACATTCGCAAAAATGCGGAGCGTCTGGAGAACGCATCGAAGCACCTTTTGCATATCCACGAGCGTCTGGCCGTGAGTGTGACGCTATTTCAGATTGCGATCGCCGTCGGCGCTATCTCTGTGCTGATCAAGCGAAAGACATTCTGGTGGGCCAGCCTGGTCGCCGGAGTTATCGGTATCTGGTTCTTCACACTAGCACTTGTGAGTTCTCACTAGGAACATGGTTCACAGTTAGTTGAACAGGTAGCGGCTGTCCCCAGACGCACCTAAGCCCAGACTATCCTGATTTTTCCAGGGTGCTTAATGAACTCCAACCTGAGCACGCAGCCGCCTTGGAAATTACGTTCCCAGCCTCAACTGTCGGTGCAGCCTCCAAAGCAGCAACCCGAGAAACAGAACCGTAAACCCGTTGATGATCAATGAATTGAACGTGAAAATGCTGAATTTTTGACCGAAAACTGTTTTCTCCGGACCAAAAAACACGTTCCGCTGTTTTACAGTGTAATCCTTTTGTTTCATTTCGGCATCGACCAGCATGTCCGAAATCTTTTTGTTCTGGAAAAGTTGCTCAGCGGTAACCGGGTGATCCTTCTGGTCGAACTTACCTTCATCCAGAGGCTGGCCTGCCAATATCCGGTCGATCTCATGAAAGCGGTTGTTGACTTGGCCACTGTCTTTGCCGCCCATGCCGGAAAGAATTGCCAAAGCTTCTTTCAAGTCTTCTAAACGATCGGCTTGTGCTTGGGTCAGATTCGTGGTTCGGGCCAGTTCATTGATTTTTGCCGTCAACAGGTCTTGCCGTTTGGTGAAGGGATTGAGCTTTGCTTGCGCGTCGACTAGTGCTTCATAAGACCATCGCATTGGTATGAGTTCGCAAATCAGGGGTACTTCCATGTTCTGGCTTTGAGCTTTCTCTGTGCTGGCATGCTGAGCCATACGGTCTCGAGTCAGCGCATAAATAAAGTCCAGATTCCGATTCATCTCCTCATACTTGATGAGTGCGCCTCCCAGAATGATCTGTGGGATAAGCACGAGCGGAACGATATTGGCCGCCGTCTTCGAGTCATCGACCACAGCGGAAATTAACAGGCCGCCTGCGACGCCGCTGATTGCAGTGGTTCCAATAAACCACAGGTACGGCCAAAACATCCCACGGATCTCGAGGATACTATTGCCGATAAGGATAAACAGCGCTGACTGGACCACTGCGAACAGCGACAACGTCACAAATTTCGCAATGATATAGTAGGGGAGATGAATATTTAGGTTGCGCTCCCTCTGCAGGATCGGGCGATCACGGATAATATCATCGGCGCTGTTGGTTAATCCCAGGAACATCGCCACTACCAGCGCTAGGAAAAGGTAGGTAGGAATATGGAACGCGTGCTCGAAATCATAACGATCCTTCTCCACGTACCGTAAGACGAAGCCGATGAGAGCTCCCAACAGTGGCGCCTCGAACATTGTGGTCCAAAGATTTGTCCGGTTTCTCAGCTTACTGATAAACGCGCGCTTGAGGATCGTTTCAAACCTGACCCACTCGTCGCGCCAACGGATTGGCTGCCGCTTAGTAGCGGGAACCGGCGGCGCTGTCGTGTTCGGCTGCACGACCGAGACCTGCCGCATCTCCTGAATCAGCCGAAAAGACTCGTACTTGTCTCTCCAATAGTCCGGAGAGTAACGGCGAGAGGCTACCAGCTGCCCCCTCGAATTTTCCTCATAGATGACGTCACCGCTCAGGTCGCGCAGCGGGGTCTCGAGCACATCGAAAATGAATTCGGGCCGAGTTGTGCCGCAAGCCGGGCAGCCGCCCAACTCCGTCCCAAAATGTTGCTGGTGTTCCGCCGAGGCAAAATACTGCAGCATCTCCTGAGGCGTACCGAAGAACACCAACCGGCCGCCCTTATCCAGTAACACTGCCTTACTGAACATCTGGAAGATCTTCGAAGTCGGCGTGTGGATCGTCACTAGAACGATCTTGTTTTGGGCAAGACCGCGGATGATCTCAATGACGTGCTCCGAATCCTTCGATGAAAGACCGGAGGTCGGCTCATCAAACAGAAAGACATCGGCGGAGCTGATCATGTCCAGGCCGATGTTCAGACGTTTCCTTTCGCCGCCGCTCAGATATTTCTTAACCGAGCTACCGACGACGCTATCTCGCCGTTCTGATAACCCGAGTTCAATCAACTTGCCGTCGATCCGTCGCATCCGATCTTTCGCTGATAAATGCGGCGACCTGATGGCGGCTGCGTAATCCAAGTTCTCCGAAATCGTCAACTGTTCGTCGAATGCATCATCCTGCGGAATATACGCAACATACTCCCGTAATGCTTCAACTTGCCTGTACAGCGATTGGCCGTTCAGAAGTACACTTCCACTGCTGGGCTGGAGCTGACCGCAGATTGTTTTCAGCAAGGTGCTTTTCCCGCAGCCGCTTGCTCCCATGACGCAAATCATCTCGCCTCGATTTGCAAAAAAAGACATGCCATCAAGGGCCACGTCACCGTTGCGAAACCTCAAAGAGAGATCTTGAACGTCCAGCCGCCGAATAATGTTGCGCTCCTCTTCGATGATCTGTTCGGAGAAGTTGCAACGGAGCACCTGTCCCGCATCGATCCGGATGATATCACCGTCACTGAGAGGCGCTGAGCCCCGGACGACAGTTTCACCTACCATTACCGGACGGTCCGCTTGCAACACTTCAAGCGTGCCAATGAGGCGTTCGTAATCGCAGGAGATCTTCAACAAAACCTCGCCAACTGTCCCCGTACTGAGCAGAATGTCGTCAGATTCAAGGAGCGAGGGATTGTTCGACACCAGGTAGACCGATTTGGAAGCCTTGAGCTGAAACCGTCCTCCCATAGCCCGGGCTCGTCTGCGAAGGTCCGACAGTAAAAGTTCAACCGAGTTGTCGAAAATGATTCGGTCATCCAGTCCCCCAATCACGGTTGTACCGGCGCTTAGCGTAACCCCGTTAAGAGACGCCTCGACGGTTCTCAAAGCGGATACCTGCACCTTCAGTCCGAACTGGACCTCCAAGGAGCTCTCTCGCGTTCTCGCCTTTTCCAGTAACAGCTCGTCGTTTTGGGTGATGGTCACGAAGATGCGAGGAAGCGAGACGTTTTTCTTCGCATTGAAGTAAAAGACCAAATCTTGATGGGTGATTACTTGTTCTCCCATCACGATTCGTTGGCCGGCATAGATGCGGCAGAATTCGCCGGGTGAGAGAGTGCGGCCGCGTACCACGACCGATCGAGGGCTGAGATTCTTAAATAGAATCAGATCATGATAACGGTAAGCCATCAGCCGCTCACCATCCTCAAGCTCTTTCAGCGGCACATCCACGGACTCCTCTTTACCGAAGCTCAGCGATTCCAA
>JAFAVN010000035.1 GCA_019242435.1 Verrucomicrobiota bacterium
TCATTCAGTCTTTTTCTTGCCTTCTCAATGAACTGTTGATAAACGGTTTCGAAAATCCCGACATCGAGAAGCGCGTCTTTACCCGGCGAATCGAATTCCTTTCCGTCCCGAAGACATTGCAGAAAATGCTTCGCCTCCTCTTGATAATGCCAAGACTGACTCACGGGGGCCGCCGGATAGCGGTATCCCCCCTGTTCCCCCGACTCATAAATTTCGATCTCGTTAAATGACGGGCGAGAAAATAAAAGCGCCGGCGCGCTGCGAATCCAGCCGCCTTCAAAGAATACCTGTGTGTGTTCGTCCCATCCATCGAACCGAGTCGATGCGCTTTCGATTACACATCGAGTCTGCTTCACCTCAAGAATTATTATCCCGGTGTAACCGTCTTCGTCTAGGGCAACGCTTTCGACCCGCACGTCTTCTTTGTCATGAGCGTCCAGCAAAAAGCGCAATAGGTTAACTTGATGGGTGTATTGCTGCAGGTAGGCGATATAGGCTTTCTGGAATTCCTTTGGTAACCATGCAGGCAGAAGCTCGTCGATTGGGGTAGGGATCAGCGGCTCGTCTGACCGAATGAAGCCGGAAGTGTCTAACCCTGCGATCCAATTTCCGCAGAAGCCGTGACTTCGAACATAAAGAAGTTTTCCTTTGTTCGGATCACTGCGCCATGCCCTGACCAAGTCTCGAACCAGGCGATTACCAGGATCGAAACGTTTCATGTAGCCTACCATTAAACGCGCTTTTCCTTTTCTCTCGGCCTCCAGAATGCGTTCCCCTTGGTGGAGAGAGACCGCCATCGGTTTCTCCATGAAAACGTGTTTTCCCGCCCGTAGAAGATCCGCTGCGATCTCCCCTTGTCCGGCGTAGTCAGCCGAAACCGCCACTGCGTTGATGTCGGGGTCCTGCGCGAGCTGTGAATGATCGGCATAGACCTTGGATATGCCAAATCGCTCTGCCACCCGCGATGCCAGCCGGGGCCGTCGCTCGGCCAGCGCTGCCAGTTGACAATTGGGTAAGGAAGAGAAATTCGGCAGATGCACATGCTGCGCCAGGAAACCGGCACCGACATAGCCTAACCGGATGATAAAGCTCGGATTTGAGGCCGATGGTTCTTTTGTGGTCGGATTCTGATTTTGCATAAGACCGGCCTATCAACTCACCTCTGATCGCTCCCGCGGTTCGATCCGGCGGGGCAGTCCGGATCGACTGTTTTGCAAAGGGGATCTGGGCCTTAATGGTTCAGGGGGCTGAGCGCGATGTATTTTCCAGTTTCGGTGAAACGCAGCATGAAGCTTCATGTGAAGCTTCATCCCAGCACAGAGCACCCTTGTCAAACCGTCCTTCCTGCTAAACCGAACGACGCATAAACCGGCGCAACGGTCATTGATCGATTATGGAATCCAGGGCCGGTAGGGCGAGGCTCCCGAAAGTCCTATGCTTGGCGAAGCCTTTATGGCTTACCTTACACTCGATCTGTTATGTCAATATACTGCCGAGCCGTTAACTCTAGACGCACGATGCCCAAGGCAAGATCTTCAGAATAACTGCATCGAAAAAGTGGTGCGCAACCTCTGCATGTGTCACGGCCTGGGTAGCGGCTCGGCGGCTGTTTGGTCCAGCGAACCACCGCTCCAAAACGTGACTCAGCCCTGCGAGGACTTTCCGGTTGCGCCGGAGCCTCGCCCTAGCGGGGTTCAGTGCGTTATTCCGCCGGCAACTCCGTCAGCAGTTCTTGCTCCGCTGTAATCCAGTCCCGACGCTCGTCGCCAGGGATTCCCAGTTTCCGTCGATGCTCGGAAATAAAATAGGCTCGCACTTGAATCTGCTCAAAAGTAGGTTTCAGCCGATGCGCATTTACCGGCGCCGCTTTTTTGCTAGCTGATTTCGACGTGGCTTTTTTGCTTCGTTCGATCTTTTTATTTTCAACCTTTTTGCTTTCGCCCTTCGTAGCTTCAATGTTCTTAGGCTCGATCGTCACAGGCGCTGCTGGCTCCACTGAAATTGTTTTAGCGACCTCTGGAGTTTTTCGTGCCGCGCGCTTCTGTGCCGTTACACGCTTCTTTTTTGTTTTATCGTCCATTTGTTTTCCTCGCCTTTGTATGCAAATTAGCGTCCGCCCATTTTAATCCGGTTGCTAGACCAGTAAAACGGAAATGCCAAAGTGGATCCAAAAAACAAAACCGCAGATTCAGCTAACATTTCGGATGATATGCTCCTGTGCCCTTTCGTGAGCGGGAGGGTGAATCCCTCGCCGTACGTAAAGATCTGTGGAGTTACTAATCCCGAGGACGCCTTAGCGGCCATTGACTCCGGCGCGGACGCGCTCGGGTTTAATTTGTATCCGAACAGTAAAAGGTTCTTAAGACTTGAATCTGCGGAAGATTGGATTCGCGAGCTACCTACGCACATTGCTCGAGTAGCTGTAGCCGTAGATCCTGATTTGTCGGACGCTCAGCACTGGCTGAGGGGTAGTCTGTTTCACGCTTTGCAGTTGCACGGCCGAGACTGGCGGCCGTTTAGCAACCGAATTGTTGCCGCTGGAAAACCGGTAATTGCTGCCATAAATATTCGTGCCGATGATTTGCAGCCCTTTGATTTAGAATGGTTTACTGGTTTTGCCTTCTTGCTAGATACCCACCGGGAAGGGGATTTCGGCGGCACCGGAGAGACGTTTCGATGGGGTCTGATAAAGCCGTTACCGGCGCAGCATCGGGTTATTCTCGCCGGAGGCCTCAGACCCGATAATGTCCAGGTTGCCATTAGGACGGTGGCGCCTTATGCGGTAGATGTGGCAACGGGAGTCGAACTGAAACCCGGCAAAAAAGATCGCACTAAAATGCGCGATTTTGTGGCTGCCGTGAGAAACAGTATTTCATGACCAAAAAACTGAGCATCGCAGTGCTGGCCGGCGACGGCATCGGGCCGGAAGTAATGGTCCAGGCCCTGCAAGTACTACGAAAAGCATGTAAAGGGATCGATATCGATCTGAAAGAATGCCTGGTAGGCGGCGCCGCCATTGACGCTACAGGTAAAGCGCTTCCGGAAAACACTTTGGAAGTATGCGCCGCCAGTGACGCCATCCTTTTTGGCTCAGTAGGCGGTCCGAAATGGGAACCTTTGCCTCCCAACGAACAGCCGGAACGCGCTGCGCTATTGCCGCTCCGGAAACGGTTCAGTCTGTTTGCGAATTTGCGACCGGCCATTTGTTTTCCCGAATTGGCGGCGGCATCGCCTCTCCGGCTCGATCTCGTGGCTGGTGGCTTTGACATTTTGTGCATCCGGGAACTGACGGGCGGCCTTTATTTCGGTAAGCCGAAAGAGACACGCCAAGAGGGCACCGAGAGAATCGCCATCGATACCATGATTTATCGTGACTCCGAGGTAGAGCGGATCGGGCGGCTGGCGTTCGAGGTGGCCAGGACCAGAAAGAAAAATGTGGTGTCGATTGATAAAATGAATGTGCTGGAGAACGGGCTGCTTTGGCGTTCCGTGATGAAACAGCTCGCCGGCGAGTACCCGGATATTGAGCTAAGCCATTTACTCGTCGACAACGCAGCGATGCAGTTTATCCGAAGTCCGCGCGCATTCGACGTGGTTGTTACCGAAAACACCTTTGGCGACATTCTGAGCGACGAACTGGCGATGCTGACCGGATCCATCGGGATGTTGCCGAGCGCGAGTCTGGGTACGGGCCATCGTGGCGAGTTTAGGTTTGGGCTTTATGAGCCTAGCGGCGGTTCAGCTCCGGACATAGCCGGGAAAGGAATCGCAAACCCTATCGCGCAGATCCTCTCTGCCGCCATGATGCTGCAATACACCTTCGGCCTGGACGAGGTCGCCAGAGGAATCGAAAGTGCGGTCCGCAAAACCATCGCAAGTGGCTACCGCACCCGGGATATCTTTTCACCCGACACAAAACTGGTGAGCACCGCAGAGATGGGTGCAGCAATTTGCGAGAATCTGGGCTAAGGAAAACCGGTGCGTGGGGGTGCCTCCTGTTATCGAGGCCAGCACGTGCAGGGAAGCCGTAATGAAAACCCCGGCGCCCAATTCCACGACAGCGCGAACTGCCAATCGTCAGCCTCTCGCAGCCAATCCTTCGCGGATCGACGCAACCGCGTAATCCCGGTTAAGCCGCGATATAAAGGTCGCGCTGATTTCGGCCGGGCAAACGGCCTCGCATTCATAATGGTTTGTGCAACTGCCGAAACCCAGCGCGTCCATGGTCCGCACCATGTTACGCACACGTGAAGTTCGTTCCGGCTGGCCTTGCGGAAGTAAACCGAGATGCGAGATTTTGGCCGCCACGAAAAGCATAGCTGATGAATTCGGACAGGCTGCTGCGCACGCGCCACAGCCGATGCAGGCGGCGGCTTCCATTGCTAAATCTGCGACCGTTTTTCCAATCGGGATTGAATTTGCGTCAGGTGCGGATCCGGTCCGCGCCGTGATGTAACCTCCAGCCTGGATGATTCGGTCGAACGCGCTCCGGTCGACAATCAGGTCTTTTACAATCGGAAACGCCGCTGCCCGGAACGGTTCTATCCAGATCGTTTCCCCATCTTGGAAACGGCGCATGTACAGTTGGCAGGTGGTCTTTGCTTTGCCGGGTCCGTGGGCGATTCCGTTGACGACCAGCGAGCACATCCCGCAAATTCCTTCCCGGCAATCTGAGTCGAAGGCGATAGGTTCTTCCTGGCGAGCAATCAGCCCCTCGTTGACGATATCCAGCATTTCAAGGAAAGACGCCTCGGCCGGGATGTTGATCGCTTCGTAATCGCGAAATTGGCCGGCAGTATTTTCGTTCTGCTGGCGCCAGACTTTTAGCTTGAAGTTCATTTATAACTGCGCTGCGCTAACTTGACGTTTTCGAAAACTAACGGCTCGATGTTAGCAACCGGTTTTGAATCGGGCCCGGTATACTGCCAAGCCGTGACGTGGCAAAAATCTTTGTCATTGCGAACGGCTTCGCCTTCTTCGGTCTGATACTCGACCCGAAAATGACCGCCACACGATTCTTCGCGTTCTAATGCGTCGAGACACATCAGTTCGGCGAATTCTAAAAAGTCTGCGACTCTGCCGGCTTGTTCGAGTGATTGATTTAATTCTTGTTGCCCCCCTAAAACATTCAGGTTCTCCCAGAATTCTTCGCGTAACGGCCCGATTTTTTGTAACGCGTCTTTAAGTCCGTCGCGGCTCCTGGCCATCCCGCATTGCTCCCAAACCAGCAGTCCCAATTCTTGATGGAACGAAGTTGCGCTCCGTTTTCCTTTGATTGAAAGAAGCTTTTTCACCCGACCTCGCACCTCTTCTTCCACAGCCCTGAACTCCGGGCGGTCAGGCGAAACCTTTTTGCCTAACTGAGTCGCCAGATAATTGGCGATCGTGCACGGGATCACGAAGTAACCATCCGCTAAGCCCTGCATCAGTGCGCTCGCTCCCAGTCGATTAGCGCCGTGATCGGAGAAGTTTGCTTCTCCGAGTACATGCAATCCGGGTACGTTACTCATCAGATTGTAATCAACCCAGAGCCCGCCCATGGTGTAATGCACAGCCGGATAAATTCGCATCGGGACCTGATACGCGTTTTCTCCCGTGATATTGTGGTAAATATCGAACAGGTTGCCGTACCGTTCCCGAATCGTCTGTTCACCTAACCGTCGAATGGACTCGGCAAAGTCGAGGTAAACTCCCAGACCGCCCGGACCAACACCTCTGCCTTCATCACAAACTTCTTTGGCACTCCGCGAGGCGATATCGCGCGGCGCCAGATTGCCGAAGCTCGGGTATTTTCGCTCCAGATAATAATCCCGTTCCGCCTCCGGAATTTGATCCGGTCGCCGGCTTTCACCTTTATTTTTCGGAACCCAGACGCGGCCATCATTCCGGAGCGATTCCGACATCAAGGTCAATTTGGACTGATAGGGCCCACCCACTGGGATGCAGGTCGGGTGAATTTGCGTGTAACAGGGATTAGCAAAGAATGCGCCTCGCTTGTAGGCCCGATAAGTGGCCGACACATTGCACCCGCGAGCGTTCGTCGAAAGGTAAAAAACGTTTCCGTAACCACCAGTGGCGAGAACTACCGCGTCGCCCGGAAACGAGGAAATCTCACCGGTTTTGAGATCACGCACCACGATACCTTTCGCGTGACCGTCCACGATAACCAGGTCCAACAACTCGCTACGGGGAAACATCTTTACTCCGCCCATATTGATCTGATCAGAAAGCGCCTGGTAAGCGCCAAGTAAGAGTTGCTGGCCGGTTTGTCCCCTTGCGTAAAAGGTTCGAGAAACCTGGGCTCCGCCGAAAGAGCGGTTAGCTAAGAGCCCTCCATATTCACGCGCAAACGGAACACCCTGGGCGACGCACTGATCGATGATGTTTGCGCTGACTTCGGCCAGGCGATAGACGTTAGCCTCCCGGGACCGAAAATCGCCTCCTTTGATCGTGTCATAGAAGAGCCGGAATACGCTATCGCCATCATTCTGGTAATTTTTCGCGGCATTGATACCGCCCTGGGCGGCAATGCTATGCGCGCGCCTCGCCGAATCCTGAAAGCAGAAGCACTTCACGTGGTAACCCAGCTCCGCCAAGCTAGCCGCTGCCGAAGCCCCTGCCAGACCGCTGCCTACCACCAGAATATCAAACTTACGTTTGTTGTTCGGGTTAACTAACTTCGACTCCGCCCGGTGTTTGGTCCACTTATCAGCCAGCGGCCCGCTCGGAATTCTAGCGTCCAGTTGTGTCGTCATAGTAAGTTATTTGATGAGACCAATCAGGATGGAGACCGGGATGGAAACATATCCAGCAAAAATCAGCCAGGAAAACCAACGGCCGCCATTCGAGACGAAGCCTGAAACCTTCTGGTTATTAATTCCCAACGTCTGGACGACGCTGGAGAATCCGTGACTTAAGTGAGCCGCCAGGAAGAAGATAGCAGCCGCATAGAACAAAGAAATAATAGGTTGTTGAAAACCGAGTATCATCATCCGGTAAACATCATGCCGGTGGAGATGGTCCTCCAAGTGCCGGTATTCCGGGTTGGTGGTCATGAAGGTGAACTGCAGGAGATGGTAAATTACGAAACAGAGCACCAGTAGGCCGCTGTAAATCATGGTCCGCGAAGACGGTTTGGCGGCTTGATAGTTGTAATGTGCGTACTTCTGTGGTCTGGCAGCTCGATTCTCAGCGGCAAGTTGAATCGTGACCACGATGTGTATGACTACCGCTGCAATCAGGATGGCTCGTTCTAACCAGAGGATTGGACCGAGTCCTTGCAGAAACTGGGCGTACGCGTTTACATGGTCCTGCCCAAGATAGATCTCCAAGTTTCCCAGCAGGTGCCCGGTGATAAACACAATCAGATAAACCCCGGTGACTCCAACAATGATTTTCTTGCCGATCGAAGACTGGCAAAAGGCAATAAAAGGATTGGAAGACCCCCTTTTTGTTTGGGTGGGCGATGCCGTGGCTGATGGCATAATTCGGTAAATTATTAGAAAATCTAATAGTGTCAATTAAGCCGAAGAAGCCGATGAATCAAGGGAAGGCGCAAGAACGGGGCCCAAGTTTTGCAGTTCACCATTCGCGGTTCCCGGTTTATGATCGCGTGCGCCGGTTAAGACCCATATGACCCGTGTGAACTGTTGGATCTCCTTTGTGTCCCGATTTCGAGTTGCCAGCCGCGATAGGTTCGACCGGCTCGCTTGTGTTCTGGGTTTTCTTTTCTGCTTGTTTCTCTGTTCCTGCGCGCCTCAGGACCAGGATCACCGGATTGTAGTGAGCGTCGTCGATCAGGCGCTGGATCTTTATTACCGAGACCAGCACCTCGCGCGTTATGAAGTGTCCACTTCTCGTTTCGGTCTGGGCGATCAACCAGGCAGCTGTTGGACGCCGTTGGGACGAATGACAGTCGCACAGAAAATCGGCGATGGCGCTCCAGCCGGTATGGTATTCAAAGATCGCCGGCCGACGGGCGAAATCCTTCGGCCCAATGCGCCGGGGCGCGACCCGATAGTCACTCGTATCCTCTGGTTGAAAGGGTTGGACCCGCAAAACCGAAACGCGTATGGCCGATGCATTTACATCCACGGAACCCCTGTGGAAAAGGATCTTGGAAGGCCGGCCAGCTATGGCTGCATCCGCATGCGTTCCCAGGATATTTTACAGCTCTTCTCGACTGTTGGAGTGGGGGCACGAGTGGAAGTGACCACCAAGCATTTGCCCACTCAGCCCAACACCCTCGCCCAGCAAGCTGGCGGCGGTAGCGGGGCGCCGATCAGGGAATAGGGAGTTCAAGGAGTTGCAGGAGTTCAGGAGTGTTTGGGTGAGACACAGCACACCGAGTGGCGTACCAAAGCCCATCACGGGGCGAAAACCTCGGTGCGCCCAACGTGTTTCTTTGCAGATGTATCCGAAGCGAATTCATCGCGAAGAAAAATGCAACCGGGCGCGCCGAGATTTTCGCCCCACGATGACGGGCTACTGTGACTGTGGCGCGTTCTGTTTCCCCAGACGCCTACACGCGGGCCCCGAGTCCACTGAAACTCCTGCACTCTTGCAACTCCTTGAGCCTCGAACTCCTCTCTAATGCGACGGACGTGGCACCGCGTGACCGCGGCAGCCGAGTAGGAAGTCGAAATCGGCGCCGAGATTGGCTTGCATCACGTGATCGCAGTAAAGGCGTGCGTAACCGTTAAAGGGCGGTGCTGGCGGTTTCCAGGATTTACGCCGTTGCTGAAGTTCGATGTCATCCACCGCCAGGTGAAGTTTGCGATTTTCAACATCAAGCTCTATCAAGTCGCCATCTTGCACCAACGCGAGGGGGCCGCCGGCTGCGGCTTCCGGAGCACAATGCAGGACCACGGTCCCGTAGGCAGTCCCGCTCATTCGGGCATCCGAAATCCGCACCATATCTGTCACGCCCGCTTTGAGCAGCTTTGTTGGCAGACCCATGTTCCCGACTTCGGCCATGCCGGGATACCCGCGCGGTCCGCAATTTTTCAGGACCAGCACGCAGTTCTCGTCGACATCCAGTGCGGGATCATTAATGCGCTCGTGATAATGCTCGATGTTCTCGAAAACGACGGCTCTCCCGGAATGCTTCAGCAGGCGCGGACTGGCAGCGGAGGGTTTCAAAACCGCGCCATCAGGCGCCAGATTTCCACGGAGAACCGCGACGCCGCCGGATTGCACCAACGGTTTTGAAAGCGGCCGGATCACTTCGTCATTGAAACAGGTCGCATGTTCGACGTTTTCCCAAATCGTGCTGCCACTTACCGTTAACAGGTCGCGATGCAGAAGTCCGACTTCCGCCAAGCGTTTCATCACCACCGGCAGACCCCCGGCGTAGTAAAAGTCTTCCATTAAGAAGCGTCCGGATGGCATCAGATCCACTATGGTGGGAATATCCCGCCCGAAACGGTCCCAATCGTCTAATGTAACCTCCACTCCGACCCTTCCGGCGATCGCCAACAGATGAATCACCGCGTTGGTTGAGCCGCCGACTGCGCCGTTCACCCGAATTGCGTTTTCGAATGCTTCCCGAGTCAGGATCTTTGATAAACGCAGGTCTTCTTTGACCAGGTCGACGATCCGGCGTCCCGCGATCTGCGCGAGGACATCCCGGCGAGCGTCTACGGCGGGAATTGCTGCATTTGTTGGTAGAGCAACGCCCAGCGCTTCCACCATTGAAGCCATGGTCGACGCCGTTCCCATGGTCATGCAGTGACCGGCGCTCCGGGACATGCATGCTTCGGCTTCGGCAAAGTCGGCCAAACTCATTTTACCGGCGCGCACCGCTTCAGAGAATTGCCAAACGCTGGTGCCGGACCCGATAATTTGTCCTCGGTAGCGCCCGTTGAGCATCGGTCCTCCGGAAAGAACGATGGCCGGCACATCACAACTGGCGGCGCCCATCAAAAGAGAGGGCGTAGTTTTATCGCACCCGGTCAGCAGCACTACTCCGTCGATGGGGTTCCCACGGATGGATTCCTCGACATCCATACTGGCCAGGTTCCGAAAGAGCATCGCCGTCGGGCGCAGATTCGATTCGCCTAACGACATCACCGGAAACTCAAACGGAACACCACCAGCCTGCCAGACACCTTGTTTTACTTTCTCGGCCAGCGAACGGAAATGTGCGTTGCAGGGGGTCAGTTCAGAATAGGTATTGCAGATCCCGATGATTGGTCGTCCGTCGAATACATCATCTGTGAGACCCTGGTTACGCATCCAGCTTCGGTGGATAAAAACGTCCCGGCTGAACCCGCCAAACCAAGCCTGAGACCGCAATGAAGAAGAGGGGTTAGTCATGGGTAATGAGTGCAACCTAGCGTTTTAGCACAGGATTGCGAGTTGGAGCGTTTGGCAGGCGGCGGGCGGCGCCACTGGAAATGATGATAGGGAGGCGAAAATCGCGGCGCCGCGGATGCCACCTTGAATCCTCGTTGCCCGCGCCGGATTTGAGCCGTAACTCGACGCGCGCAGCCGCCTAACATTGTCCTTCTAATCCGGGCTCGGTACGCGCAAAAGTTGATTTCAAACAACTGCTGGGTCGCAGCTCAAATCCGGCGCGAATAACGGAAATCACAATGCTTACCCGCTCACTCGCTCAAAACCTCAAACGCTTTCGTCACGTTGTTCGGTCTGAGAATCAGAAGCCCGCGGCGTACTCTTGGCGATCCGCTAAGATACGCGTACTCGATGTTTATCTTCTTAGAGGCCAACTTCTTCGCGATTTCTGATAACGAGCCCGGATGATTATCATGCTCGATCATCAACACGTCGTTCTCGACCACGAGTGTCCCATGTTCCTCGAAAATCGATAAAGCACGACGGGTGTCACTGACCACCATCCGGACAACGGAATGATCAACCGTATCGGAGATGGTCAGGGCAAAGATGTTGATCTTGGCTTCCGCCAAGGCATCACAAACCGCCGCCAAAGTGCCGGGGCGGTTTTCCAGGAACAGGGCAAGCTGGGTAACGATCTCCATGGTCTAGTTCGAGGGTTCGGGGTTCACTGGTTCGCGGTTCGGGTTGCTGGATTCAGGGGGCGCAGATAATTCTGACTGGCCGCATAATTCAAATGGGTCAAATGGGTCAAATGGGTCAATAGGTCAAATAGGCTCAACTGTGAACCGCGAACTGTGAACTGTGAACCGCGCACCTACTCCACTCAGCCCGCTTTCGGCACAAGGGGGGCAGCGGGTTCGGCTGCCCGCTGGACTGCTGGTATGTGGATCGGGCGAACTTTCCAGAACTTCTGCTGGAACCTTGCCCAATCAGCCAGAATCTCTTTTGCCCGCTCGCTCTCGGTCCGTTCCAGGTGCTTATAAATCAATTCCTTAACCAGCACGTCGTCTGCCGGATCAGTTAACGGTTCTGCCAATACCAATTCGGCATTGAGATAGCGCGGCAGTGTCGAGTTCAGATCAAGGACGTAAGCAGTTCCACCGGTCATACCGGCACCGAAATTCTTTCCGGTGTCACCCAGTATAACCACAGTGCCTCGGGTCATATACTCACACCCATGGTCACCGACTCCCTCGATGACCGCAACCACTCCCGAGTTACGCACGGCGAACCGTTCACCGGCCCTGCCGGCAGCAAAGAATTCTCCGCCCGTGGCGCCGTACAGGCAGGTGTTACCAATGATAGAATTTTCGTGCGCCTCATATTTCCGATTCGGAAATGGCTTAAGAATAATTTCTCCACCAGCCATCCCTTTGCCGACGTAGTCATTGGCTTCGCCGGTCAGGATCAGTTTGACACCCGGGGACAGGAACGCGCCAAAGCTTTGTCCCGCACTGCCTTCCAGTTTTAATTCGATCGTTCCGTCAGGCAGCCCTTGCTCGCCCCACAGGTAAGCGATTTCACCGGAAAGCTTAGTCCCGACGGCTCGGTTGGTGTTCTTGATCTTATATCGCAGACTAACCGGCAGTTGATCATTTACCGCTTCCCGGGCGTCCTGCAGAATGACGTCATCCAGCCGGCGACCCCACGGCGGATCGTTTCGATCCCACGTGTTATGCCGGGCTAAAGTGTCGTCGTCCTTCGCTACATTGGCCAGGAGCCTTGTGAGATTCAGTTTGTTGGCCTTGGGATGACCGGGAACCGACCGTTGGCGCAAATATTCGACCCGTCCAACCAACTCGTTAAATGTTGGGGTCCCAAGCCGCGCCATAATTTCGCGAACTTCTTGGGCGACGCCGTTGAAAAAGTTTACGACATACTCGGGCTTACCCTTGAATTTAGCTCGCAAGCGTTCGTCCTGCGTGGCGACTCCCACGGGGCAAGTGTTCAGGTGACACTGTCGTACATAAACACAGCCGGACGCAATCAGAGCGGTGGTTCCGAAATTGAATTCCTCGGCTCCCAGCAGCGCGGCAAACACGATATCTTCTCCGGTGCGCATTCCGCCATCGGTCCGAAGTACGATCCGGTTCCGCAGTCCGTTCAGCAACAGAACCTGGTGCGCTTCCGATACGCCAAGTTCCCAGGCGCTGCCTGCATACTTTATGGAACTCAATGGGGAAGCGCCTGTGCCTCCCTCATGGCCGCTGATCAGGACGACGTCGGCATGCGCCTTTGCCACGCCGGCAGCTATAGTGCCGACGCCGGCTTCCGCTACCAGTTTGACGCACACCTTTGCTCGAGGATTGACCTGCTTAAGATCGTAGATCAGCTGAGCAAGATCTTCGATTGAATAGATGTCGTGGTGAGGAGGCGGCGAAATTAAAGGCACGCCGGGGGTACTCTTTCTGAGTCTGGCGATGAGTTCACTCACCTTATGGCCGGGCAACTGCCCGCCTTCGCCCGGTTTTGCTCCCTGGGCCATCTTAATCTCAATCTCCTTGGCAGCTGCCAAATAAGTCGCCGTAACCCCAAAACGACCGGCGGCAACCTGCTTGATCGCGCTGTTTGGCCAATCACCATTCGGCCGGCGGTGGACCCGCTCCGGATCCTCGCCCCCCTCGCCGGAATTCGATTTACCGCCGATGTGGTTCATGGCGATAGCCAGGCATTCATGCGCTTCCGGACTCAAGGCGCCGAGAGACATCCCAGCAGTCGTAAACCGCCGTCTGATTTCCTCGATCGGTTCAACTTCAGAAAGCGAGATCGGGTCTCGCCCGGTAGCCGTAATCTCCAGCAAATCGCGCAACGCATTCGGCCGGCTGGCTTTAATGGAGTCAACGTAAGCCTTATAGTCCTCGGGCTTGTTCGACTTAACAAACGTGTGGAAATTTTTGATTACCGGAGGCGTGATCGCGTGCTGCTCGCCCTGCCGCCGGAAGCGGTAAAAACCTGGGTCCTCGAGAGCGAGGTTACCTTCCTCAGGCACCGGCTTGGCGAATGCTCGCTGGTGCCGGGTAAGCGTCTCGACGGCAATTTCATTAAAGCCGACTCCCTCCACTTTCGAAGGTGTTCCATTGAAGCATTGATCAACCAGGTCCGAGCTGAGTCCGATCGCTTCGAAGATCTGCGCCCCGCGATAACTACCGATCACGGAGATCCCCATCTTGGACATGATTTTCAGCAGACCTTTTTCAATCGCGGACCGATAATTCTTAATCGCTTTCTCATAGGTCGTTCCTTCTCCCAGCGTACCTCGCTCGAACAATTCCCGGATCGTATCGAAAGCCAGATAGGTATAGACCGCACTGGCACCGTAACCGATCA
>JAFAVN010000077.1 GCA_019242435.1 Verrucomicrobiota bacterium
TCCGTTATGTTGAGATTATCTATAACATTTATTGACAGAGTTATTCTGCTTGTAAATGGTAGAGGCATGTACAAGGCAGCCAAGTCATTTCGCGATCTCGAGGGCGCTCCAAAAAGCTCGACGGTAGTCAGTCCTCCTTGAACTCCTCGAACTCCTGCCCATCTGCACTTCTTGAACTACTTCTTTCTCCCCCTCCTCCCCTTCCTCTTCCCCATCCCTCTCCATGCCTGGAGTTCTCTCGGGCATTCCACCATTGCAGCTATCGCCGAGCATCAGCTTTCCTCCTCGGCCCGTTCCCAGATCACAGCCGTTCTCAGCCAGGGTCGTGACCCCGATCTCCCGGCCATCGCCAACTGGGCAGACGACGTCCGGGCTGCGGCGGCGGGCCGTGGGCCACTCAGCGAAGATCCCGAGGCTCGAGACTTCAATGATCAATTTCCGACGAACGCGCTATGGCATTTTGTGAATCTGCCTTTAGGGATCGAAAATTATCGCTTATCAAGCGCATCCCACTCGCCGAACAACGTAGTGCACGCAATTCAGCATTGTATTGCCGTCCTGGAAACCGTGGACAATCACCGCGCGGACTTCACTAAGCTCCAGGCTCTCCGTCTCCTGGTACATTTTGTCGGCGACATTCATCAACCACTACACTGTGGAACCGGTTTCTACGATCTTTCCGATCCAAGTCATCCGGTCCTTCTCACAGATCCCCGTCGATGCGGCGATAAACCAAACGACCGCGGTGGAAATGATCTGTGGTATGGTTCAGAACCAAACCAAGAACTGCACGCGCTCTGGGATGATGCTTTGGTTTACGCGATTAACCAATCGCCTGATTATGAGTTGCTCGCGCGACGCTTGGAAACGACCCTGGTCCATTCCATCGGTTCCACTTCAGGCGATTACCACAATTGGCCTGAGCAGTGGGCCGTTGATTCCGCACACGTCGCCCAAAACGCCTATAGGAGCCTTACTTTGGAATCAGCAAGCCTGGAAGGCCAACGTCTCCGGATTTCAATCCGGTTAGCGCCCGACTACCTGGAGGTAAACCAACGGATCGTAGCTGAACAACTCGCCAAGGGGGGCGTGCATCTAGCCCAGCTTCTCAACGTAATCAAATGGCGCTAGCCTGCATTTCTCACAGATTGAGCAGCTCAAAGGGAGTTTTCAAGCCTCCGTATCTGTGAGAAATTCAAGCTCGAGCAAGCTATCCGGCCTGCCTCAGGAGTTCTTCTTCGAGACTCGCACGGACACCGTCGTAATCGGCGGCATTGACCCATAGATGGGCTATAATCTTTGCATCCGCTTTACTTGAACCTGAGACCTGAACTGACGGAGCGGGATCGTGTAAAATTCGTTTGTTAGCGGTGACCACCTCTTGCATTTTATCGCGGAATCCAAACGCATCCTGGTCGGAGGCAACCGGCAGCTCAAAATCGATGCGTCGCCTGCCAAGGAAATCGTAGTTCACGATTTTATCCCCCATAATCTTAGAATTGGGCACGATGACTAATTTGTTATCGGCAGTGGTCAGCTGAGTCGTCAAAACTTGAATATCTCGAACGGTGCCGGTAGCCCCGCCGGCTTCGATGAAATCTCCGACTCGGATTGGTCGAAAAACGATCAGCAGGATACCAGAGGCAAAATTCGATAGAGATCCTTGCAAAGCCAAGCCGACGGCCAAGCCGGCAGCACCCAGCACCGCCACCAGGGAAGTTGTCTCAACGCCCAGTTGCGTAAGCGCTAAGATCAGTACCAACACCAGAACAGACGCGTAGACTAGATTTCCCAGGAAACCGATCAGTGTTGAATCGATTTTTGCCTTGATCATGACCTGTCGCACAGCGGCTCTCGCGCCTTTGGCAATCAGGCGACCAACCAAAAAAATGACGATCGCGACGAGAATCTTGACGCCGTAAGTCACTGCATTTTCCTGGATATAGGTGATGATATTCATGAGTCAGGCGAATCTTTTTTTATTTCGACTGGTACCATTGAAACGTTTCGGCCTCGGCACAGCCTAAGGAGAAAGGGACGAATAGAAAGCAGTCTACTCCTGTCCGTAATCACGGAATGGAACGGGTACATACTGAGCGACAGGGTCCAAACGCTGCGCGGCTGCCGATTAAGGACAACCGGTGCTACCCGTCTTCTGCCTTCCATGGGTCACAATAATCCTTCAGTCTCGTGGAAGAGTTTGGTTACGCTCTTCGCCGGACATTTTGTTTCCGGTCCAGGACATCGGCCTTTGTGCCGATGATCAACGTCCTGACGCTTCCCCTCCGGACGGGAGACACAAATGACCAGCGACTACGGGCTCTTCGTTGATCTCGTTTCGTTGCCACAGCAAGAGGTACATACCAGATCGGCCTCCATGTTGCCAAAGAATTTTCACATCTACCATAATCTTTGGGTGGCATGGCCGCGGGTAGCGGTGAAAGCTGAAGTCCAGCCTAGAGCCGCTGGTGCTCTAGATAGCATCCTGATCGAACTGGCGCCCGATCGGCCGGTATTTACTCTCCATTTCAAGCCGCTCGTCAGTCATGACTCATTTTCTGGGTAATTTGCATGAAACTGTTTGCAACCGTTCCATTAATAATTCATGACGATATTGGATTGAGTCTTACGTCAGGGAGGTGGCACCTCTTAAAACTGTCAAACCTGAACTCCAAAATGCTCAGCTGCTCTGATTTAGCGAACCTGTCGAGAGCACTCATCGAGCTGCACACGCCAGGATCACATACCGACTTCCCTTCCCGGTTGTTCGCGAGTTTGCGGATTTGTTTTACCTGCGATTTCTATTCCTATAATGAGCTCACTGACAAAAGCGTCGAGCGCGTTGAAATCTACCCGAACTGGGACAAGAACCTGGAAGTCTTTAAAGCCTGCGCCCACGAACATTCGTCGATCAACGCCAGCTATCGGAAACGGCTGCATAGCGCTGTCAAGATCTCCGACTTCGTCAGCCTGACCCAGTGGCACCGGACGCACCTTTACAACGAGTTTTTTCGGCAACGCAACCAGAATTATCAACTAGCATTCGTCAGCACGGAGGAACTACCAAAACTAGGAGTGGCGCTGAACCGGGAATCCACCGATTTTTCAGAAGATGAACGCTGCCTGTTAAATCTCTTGCGACCTCACCTGATCCAAGCTTACCGGGACAGCAAACTATTTTCTTATCTCAACGAAGCCGCCGGCCTTTGCAATGACGGCTTCATAATTGTAGATCGCGTTGGGAGAATCCGGTATGCAAATCTAAACGCGATCCGCATGATGAAGCAATTCTTTGGAGCGGATCCCGGAAGCGCGTTGCCAGGTCGTATCAGTAACTGGCTTCAACAAAAAACTAGCATTAGATCGGTCGGGTCAGGAACGGTGCCTGACTTAACGATCGATCTCAATGAAGAGAGATTGACGGTACAAACGTTGGGTCATCCTGAGACAACAGAGTGCCGGTTGCTATTACGGGTAACAGCTCTCCAAATGGATGCGCGCCCCTTACAACGCCTGGGTTTAACTAATCGCGAAGCAGAGGTTCTCCTTTGGGTAACACAAGGTAAGAGCAACTCCGAAATCGCTATCATTTTAGCGTCAAAAGTTCGCACCATAGCCAAACATCTCGAGCGCGTTTTCGCCAAATTGATGGTCGAGAATCGGACCGCGGCCGCTCATGCCGCCCTGGAGGTGCTGCAAGGGTGTGCCTGCCGGTGATCAGCAAGCAGTGTGATTGGTGATTGGTCAGCACCTTGCCGGCAATCACTAATCACTGATTATACCCCTCTGTCCATAATAGGCCCCGGGACCGTGTTTTCGAAGAAAATGCTTGTCCAGTAATGGCTGTGGAATCGGCAGCACCCCAGGGTTCAGTTGCAAAGCTCGATAGGCCATCTCGGCCACAATTTCCAGCGCAGCGGCATTCTCTACGGCCTTGGCGCCACTAGGGCCCCACGCAAAAGGCCCATGATGCGCCACCAGGACCGAGCATATCTCATCTGGGTTCAGCTTTTGAAATCGCTCAACGATCACATTGCCGGTTTCCCATTCATAACCCGCCGCAATTTCTTCCTGAGTCATCTGCCTGGTAACTGGAACCTCGCCGTAAAAATAATCCGCATGCGTTGTACCCAAACAAGGGATTCCCCTCAATGCCTGCGCAAATGACACCGCATAACGCGAGTGAGTATGCACAATAGAGCGGATATTGCTAAACGCCTGAAACAGTCGCCGGTGAGTTGGTGTGTCTGACGAAGGCCGTAACGAGCCTTCCACCACCTTGCCTTCCAAATCGACAACTACCATGTCACTGGCCGTCATAACACTGTAGTCAACTCCACTCGGCTTGATCGCAAACGCTCCGCGTTCGCGATCCGCCACACTGACGTTGCCGAACGTCAGATCGATCAACTTATGCTTCGGCAGTAATAGATTCGCTTGATAACATTCCTCTTGGATCTCGCGGTAATTACTCATAGCCGTTTCTCAAAGGTACGATCCGCAGATTCCGCAGATTTCACAGATCTTTTTGTAGATTTTTCGAAGAGCCAGCTGCGAAGCGGCGACTCATAACAGGCTGGGAAGCCGACGGCTGAGTAGCCCTGGAAACGGAAATAAATGAGCGCTTAACTTGCGTAAATCCGGCTAATCCGCGGCTCGTTTATCTTTGGACCCGGGTGCTAGTGGGATCTCAATGCGTTAGTGCGCCATTCCGAAACACGTTTTCGCCGGGGTACGGCATCGGCGGTGGCAGCGGTGTAAAGACCTTCTCCATCCCAACCAATTTGAAGGCGTCGTACAACACCGCCGCACAATGGCCGAAAGCGACCGCGGCATGGTGGTGAAAGCGACCAAGAAGCACATGTCGATAAAACCGGCTGAATCCAGGCAGGTATGCCGTCCCGGTACAACCAAAGGTCTTGGGATCCAGATCAAGGAAATGACCTTCCAGCAAGTAAGCCTGCATTTTATCGCCCAACCCATGAACCTGAACTACAGTAATCGGGGACGCTGCAAATTGTCCCTCAATGGTGCCTCGCGTGATATCGGCCTGCGTGTCCGGCTCCATCATCCGTTTCATAATGACCTGGTATTTCATCTCCGGATTCTTCAACAATTTGGTTGATGCATTGCCGCAGTGAAACATTCCGACCATATCTCGGATCGGGTAATCCTTCAGGCTCGCATGCAGATCCTTGGGGATACTATGGTTAATATCCAGGATACCCACGGTGGCGTCAGAAGCATATTGACCAAGGAGTTCCGCGATCAAAGAATAACAATCGTTCTCGCAGGCAATCGGAAACCCGCCCTGAGCCATTCGGCCGTTAATAAAGCAGGGCACATGCCGCAGACTAAATTCCTGTTCAGACCAACATTGGCTGGCCGCACCCGACAACTTCAATTGATCACGAAAGTTCTTGATCGCTCTTTCGTAAACGGAAAGCCGCCCGGCAAATTCGTCATCCGGTATACTCGGTACTTCCCGTTTCATATCTTCCTTGATGGTCTCGGTTTCTTCCTTCTTATCCTTGATCCGTTTGATTTCGTTTTGCAGATCAAATAAGCCCAGTTCTTCGACCTCAATGCCGATCGAGTTAACCGAAGCCAAGTTGTAGTTGCAGGTCTCAAAATCTCGTGGCCGTGGCCCAAAAAGCCCGACGGTAGCGTTGCGAATACCCTTAACTACCCTCGCCACCTTTATAAAATGAGCAATTTCTCGCACCGCTTCTTCCGCACTTACCACCGGAAACTCCGGCAAATGCACCCGGCCGGCTAAGCCGCGTTTGCTAACCGCTAACGCGGCGGACAATAATCCGCAGAGAGCGTCCCCCCGCTTTTCCAGCAGGCTCGCACCGGATTCTTCCGCCGCCGCTATCAGCATCACCGGCCCATCGAAAAGCTTGATAAAGTAAGCATCTTCTATTTCCGGTGAAAAATTACCCAGGTAATAGACTACGGCATCGCAACCGGCCGCTTTGAATTGCCGGGCTGCTTCGATCGCATGATCCTTCGTTTCGATGATCTGAGAAGGGCCCTGAGGCACAAACGGTTCTATGCCAGCCTGACGACAACCGGCTAACACTCGCGCAGTGCGTTCTTCGGAGAGCGATCGCGGAAAACAGTTTCTGGAGGCAGAGACCAGGCCTAATTTGATCTCAGGAGAATAAGTGCCAAGAGGGAGATACATGGGATGTCGGGGTTAAAAATAAAATTTGTCTTTAAAATTGAATGGTGGGGAAAGCGGCGGTGAACAGTAAGAGATCAGAAGCGAATGCTGATTAGAGTCGCCGCGCCGCTTTTCAAGGCAGCCTTTCGGCCGATACGAGTCACTTCTCACCTCTCACTTTTCACTTCCGAGGACAAAGGCCATTAGATGGAAGTTTATCCCCCTGCAACTCGATGTAAATAAGATAAAATTCGGACCACGAAGAAATTCGGCTGAGACTCATTCCAATGGATGTTTTTGGTTCAGACAAAGGGTGAAATGCGGGAGCTGACACGTAAGCCAAACCGCTTTCTGGATCAATAATGTGAGCGTTCCCAGGTGAACGAATGACAAGCGCCGGCAGGGCGAGGCTCCGCCCTTGTACAGACGCATCCGCGAGGCCCATCGTTTGAGAGGATGTGGGCAATACAACACCGACTAGCTGCCGAGCCAGCAGGGTACCCTCATTTCTGTG
>JAFAVN010000142.1 GCA_019242435.1 Verrucomicrobiota bacterium
TACCAGTTTGGGAAGATTGCTGACCTTTGGGTTGCACGGCCTTGGATGCCGCTCCTAGCGGAGCCACTATAAAGATTTAGCTCCTCCGGAGCCGGCCTTCTCGCCAAAAATGGGTCGAGAAACCACGTCATGTTTTTCAATCCGCTGTGCAGGTATATCTACTTGCACAGTAGGCTGTCAGCGCAAAACTACGACGGTTCAAATGGGGTGTGAGAGGTGAGAAGTTGGCCTCCGGATCATCTCCACTTGGTCTACTCTGTTCCTCATCCCATGTTCGCCGAATCATCGATAACCTCTCACCTCTCACTTCTCACCTCTCACCTTGCTGTACTGTCCTCTGATCAGAAAGAGGATCGGGTAGATCATCGATCCGGCGGCAGCGAAAAGGGTAATGATCTTTTGAATCCCCAACAATGCAGCGTAGTCCGAACCGTTAGCGGTCCTGGAGAGAGTTGCTACCAGCGTCGAAGTCAAGGTCCCGGCTTGAATTGCTGCTACGAATGAGACCGTGTAGAGAATCAGCAAGATGCGGGTTGGTCTCTGCAAAAATGTGTAGAGGACGGCTCCCAAAGCGAATACCAACTCGACGGCGCCTAAACTTGAGAGCCAGATCGGGATGGCCCGGCCGGAGATGGCTAGAAATACCGTGCCGAGATTCACCAGCGTAATGATCAAGGTGATCAGCAGAACGATCCCGCGGCCGTAAAACTCCTTTCCATCACGTGTTCGCTTCAATCGAAGAAAAAGCAGTACTACCGCGATCAGTTGGATCACGCTGACCACGCTGGTTTCGACCGCGGACCGATGGGACAGGAAATTAACCCAGATCCACAGCTGACAAGCGATTCCCAACAAGAACCGTTGCCGGATACTCAACCGCCGCCCAGCTACGTTCATGATCGGACGAGAGCGGAAGATTGCTTTTTCTCGGATCTGATCAGGTCCAGCAGGCCGGGGAACCGCTTGTCCAACTCGGCGGTGCGTAAGGAGGTCATACACTTGGTACCTTCTATGCGGGTAAAAATAAGGCCGGCCTCTCGCAAGACATCAAAATGATGCGATCTCGTCGCCTTCGACACGTCCAAGGCGATCTCATGGCAGGCCAGTTCTTCGCCATGGGCCAGAGCCCTTACGATCGAGAGCCTGCAGGGATCAGACAAGGCTTGTAATACCGTCGCCAGAGTAACATCGCGCATTGGCGGGTGAAAATATTGCCTCATGAATCGGGGAGAATAGCATTCGCCCGGGAGGGGGACAATGGGAGGAGTGCGTCGGAGCAGTTCGGGAGTGCCGGAGTGCGGGAGGAGGATCTAGAAGCTACGAGCGAGGCTCGAGGAGCCGTTGGGGCGTTAGAGTGCGTTGGGCTTGCGGGGCCCGGCGGTCTCCATTGTGTCTATCGTGTCCATCGTCTCGAAAGTGGCGCCTCCCGTCGTCCCGCTCCTCGCCACCTCCTAGCTCCTGGATTCCAGCTCCTAGATCCTCTCCTGCACTCCTGAACTCGTGAATTCCTTCGATGCACTCCCTCTTGACTTCCAAAGCCGACGATGAATAGTTCGATTTGTGTCGAACAATTGGCTCGGCTGCTTCTAGGGCGAGCTCGAATTTCTAAAGGGGAATTGATGCCAACATTACAAGATCCAATTCGCATCGGGGATTGGGAGCTTCCCAACCGGGTGATCATGGCGCCGTTGACGCGTTGCCGGAGCAGCGCAGGCCGGGTACCAAACGATCTGATGCGTCAGTATTATCAGCAGCGGGCCGGCGCAGGTCTCATTATTTCCGAAGCGACTTCCGTCTCTCCCATGGGCGTGGGGTATCCGGATACTCCCGGAATCTGGTCAGCGGATCAAGTTGCCGGTTGGAAAGCGGTGACTAGGAGTGTGCACAGTGCGGGCGGCCGGATTCTTCTACAGTTGTGGCATGTCGGGCGGGTGTCAGACCCTATCTACCTGAATGGCGCGCTGCCGATAGCGCCCAGTCCAATCGCACCGGATGGGCACGTCAGCTTGATTCGGCCGGAAAAACCATTCGTAACCCCGCGAGCCATCGAACTGGATGAAATTCCGAGCATTGTCGCGGAATACAAAAGAGCGGCAGAAAACGCGATGGCCGCCGGTTTTGACGGTGTTGAAATCCACGGCGCAAATGGCTACCTCCTCGATCAATTTCTGCAGGATGCCAGTAACCACCGGACGGACGAATATGGCGGGCCGATCCAGAACCGGGCTCGCCTGATGCTAGAAGTGGTCGAGGCCGCAGTTTCGGTATGGGGGCCGAAAAGGGTTGGGCTTCATCTTAACCCGCGCGGCAATAGCCATTCGATGGGGGATTCCCACAAAGCTGAGACCTTCGGCTATGTGGCGGGTGAAGTTGGCAAACGAGGAATTGCTTTCATCTGTGCACGTGAGTCACTTGAGGAGCCGCGCGTCGGGCCGGTGATCAGGAGATCCTTTGGCGGAGTTTATGTCGCTAACGATTCGTTCACCAAAAAAGACGGCGAGAAAGTGCTGGCGAACGGGGAAGCTGATGCGGTGGCTTATGGACGGCTTTTCATTGCCAACCCCGATCTTCCTAGGCGATTCGCGCTGAACGCGCCCGTGAACGAGCCGGATCCGCAGACCTTTTACGGGCAATTCGGGCCGAAGGGTTATATCGATTATCCCTCGTTGGAAGAGGAAGAACAGGCAGCCTAAGAGTTGGCCGCCCTCAATCAGGGTCAGGCAGACGCTGTCCGGCGCCTTCGGCGGACCAGACTATCACGTGTCCCGGCTTCCCCGCGAAACCCTTATGTCATTCCGCCCGTTCTGATATTTCGATGAGGTTCAGATCGGGATCGCGGATATAAATCGAGCGCAAGGGAAATTCCGCTCCCGTTCGCGGTACCGGGCCTAACTCGATTTTGATTTGATACTGTTCCAGATGCCGGATCACCTCATCCAGTGGTCCGTGCGCAATAAAGCAGAGATCAAGGGCTCCCGGTGTTGGGGTCTTCGCTTTCGGTTCGAATTCTTTGCCGGCCTGGTGAAGGTTAATTTTCTGATGTCCGAATTTCAGGGCGATCCGGCCGGCGGCGAAGGTTTCGACCTTCATTCCGAGAACTTCCGTGTAGAACCGAATACAATCGTCGAGGCGGGCGGTTGTCAGGACCAGGTGATCGAGGCTGGCAATCATTCGGCCTATTCGGGTTGGGGCTAGTCTTGGAGCAATCCTGCGATTTCGTCAGCGGAGAGACCAGTCATGAGCGGTTCTTCGCTTTCGACCGTGGCGTCGATAATCTCTCGCTTCTTTTTTTGAAGGTCTAATATCTTCTCTTCGACTGTCCCTCGGGTGATCAACTTATAAGAGGTAACTACTCGGGTTTGGCCGATCCGGTGAGCGCGATCAGTGGCTTGATCTTCGACTGCAGGATTCCACCACGGATCCACGTGCATCACCGTGTCGGCCCCAGAAAGGTTTAGTCCGGTCCCACCAGCTTTGAGACTGATAAGAAACACCGGGACGTCCGGGCTGGATTGGAACCGATCAACAACTACGCTGCGATCTTTGGTTTCACCATCCAGATAACAGTATTCGATCTGTTCGCTTTTCAGCTCCTCTTCGATCAGGCGCAGCATGCTAACGAATTGGCTGAATACCAGGACCCGATGACCGCCGTCAGTAACTTCTTCGATTAACTCCATTAGCAGTTCCAATTTAGCCGATCGGACCTCCGGAGTCTGGCCGAGCAATCGGAGATCGCCGCACACTTGACGCATCCTTAACAGAACCGTCAGCATCGCGATCCGCGCCGGGCCAGTCTTTCTTTCTCCGGCCAGCGATTCGATTTTCTGCCGTCCTTCCCGCTGCAATTTGGCGTACAGCTCACGTTGCTCGGCCGTGAGCTCGCAGAAAGAGACTTGTTCAATTTTTGGTGGGAGCTCTCGAGCGACCTCTTTCTTGAGCCGGCGTAACATTACCGGGCGCAACCTCTTCGCCAACCGCTCCCGCTCCAGTTGCGATCCCCGGCTGATGGGCAGCTCATACCGTTCGCGAAATTCCTCCCGATTCCCCAGGTATCCAGGTAACGCAAAATTCATTATCGACCAGATATCGCGAACCGAATTCTCTACCGGCGTTCCAGTTAGCACCAATCGGTGATTGGCACGCAACGCCATGGCAGCCTGAGCGTTCTGAGTATCGGGGTTCTTTATGTGAGTGGCTTCATCCAGCACAACGGCGCCGAATTGAAATTGGCGATAAAGATCAATATCCCGGCGAAGCAACGGATAGCTGGTTAGCACCAGGTCGTGTTGCTCGACCTCTTTTAATCGAAGGCGTCGATCCGGGCCTTCCAAGGAAAGGACCTTCAACTCGGGCACGAACCGGGCTGCTTCCCGCTGCCAATTGAAAAGCAAGGAGGCCGGACAGACAACCAGGCGAGTACCCGCGACCGTTCGGAGAAAAGCCAAAGTTTGCACTGTCTTTCCCAGACCCATTTCATCGGCTAAAATCCCGGCTAACCGATTCTCAGCCAGGAAACGCAGCCAGTAGACACCTTCCTTCTGGTAGGATCGAAGCACGGTCTCCAAGTCCCCGAGGTCTAGCGGCCGCAACGGCTTTAACTGTTGCTGGGCCTCGGTCCACTGCTGCCAGGCGGGGGTTGCGCCGACCTTGGCTCCGAGGTCACGCGCGGCGCCATCAATAAACCCGGCTTGGGCTCGGGAGATCCGATAACGGCCCGGCTGCTGCTGGTCAGGATAACAATCCTGGATGACGTTTTGAATCTCGTCGATTTTGACAGGATCAAACACCGCCAACGATCCGTCACGCAATTTGGTGAAGCCCTGCCCGAGCTGCAGCAGCCGCTGGATTTCGGCCGAAGAGAAACGGTCGCCTCGTTCGGACTCCAAACTATAGGAGAGCTCGAACCAATCTTCACCCGAGCCAATAATCTCCAGTTTCGGACTGATTCGCTCTACCTTTTGGGTCACGTTTTGGAATTTTTGCCCGATCGACACTGTCCAATTCTGCTGGAACCCTGGGAGCTGGACCGCGAAAAAACGAAGGATCTGGTTCTGACCTTTGAGAGTGAAATCGCCGTTGCTAGCCGGGCCCTGAAAACCGCCATCCCGGAGAAGCTCTGCCGCTTGCTGTTCGAAACGGGTATTTCTCGAAAATCTATCCGAGCCGATTTGATAAGTGAAATTCTCTGCGGCTGATGTAGCCCCGAATGTCACTATTCGCTTGCCGTACAGGAACTGTAATTTAGCAGACAAGTAATTCAGCGAACCTTCGAATGTGGCAAAAACTTCGGGTTGACCTGGTTGGACGGGGGTGAAATCTCCTTTTTGTTCTATCGCGAGGAAAGGCGTCAGCGAAGGTAGCTCGCGAGCCAGGAAAGTATCGGCCTGGTCGATCGAAAGGGTGATCGCCTCCCGCAAGAGCGGTAGATAAGCTGCTGGAAGCCCGCGTGCCACCGGTTGGAATCCCTGTCCGTCCCAGAGCCAGGCGCTGGTAGCTCCCACTAGGAGTTGAACGGCACTCTGTGCGATCTGGGCGACGAGTTTCAGGCGCCGATCGGCCAATTCTTCAATCCTCAATTTTGGACGGAGAGATTCCGCTTTGATTAGGACCGGAGTGGTTCGACCTAATGTAACGCGAGGATGTCCGATCAAATTTTCTAGAGCCTCGCAAAACTGATCGCGCGACAGCGTAAGCATACCTGGCAGTCCGGGGGAAGAGAATTTCCTGAACGCTTCCAAGGCAGAGCGATCCTTCTCGGAGCAGGTATAGCAACGATCGGGCGACAAGGCGCTGCCTAACAGCTTCCGCCCTTCCAGCACAACCTCGCAACCCAACATTATCTGGTTCCGCTCCCATCCATTAACAAATGTCGGCGGCAAAATGAACCAAGCCTCAATGGGAGTACCTGCACCCTCCGAATTAAGGATGGGCTTCGGTTCCGGGCCGGGGTCGGCGGGTTTCGATATCGGAGCCGGTTTTGGACGAATAGAGCTTAGCCCAACCGCCAATGAGTGCGCACAGATCGTTCCCCACTGGCGCGAGTCCCGGCAAGAGCAGAGGTTTTCCACATCACTTTTGGAACTAATTTTAAGACCGGCACGGTATTCAGTGTTCCCTTCACGAACTAACCCGCGGAGAATTGGAGGATTGTAATTAGCGCTGACAACCCGTCCCATATCGACCAGGGCTCGAGCGTGCTTCATAGCCTGCCAACCGCCCGTATCCATTAAAAAGCGCTCGTTAATCTCAATCCGCTCCATTCGCGGAACCTCGCTTGAAGCTCGGTTATGACAAATGACAAATGACAGATGACGAAGCAGGAGTTCGTATTTCGATCTTGAATGGTTCTGAACGCTTCTCTCTTCTAAATTCGAAGTTCGATATTCGAACTCAAGGTGCTGTCATTTATCATGGCCGAGCTTCATGCGAGGGTTAAAGATTGTCCTTTGCTTGTTGGCTCACTGGAATCAAACTACTGGCTTTGATGAAATTGTTCGCGGTTGCCAATCAAAAGGGCGGAGTAGGCAAGACGACTACGGCCGTTAACCTCTCGGCCTGCCTGGCTGAAAAAGGCAAACGCGTTCTGCTTATCGATCTTGATCCCCAGGCGAACGCTACGAGCGCTATCGGTTTTGAGAACGGAATGGGTAACAGCATCTATCCAGTGCTGATCGGCTATTCGAAGCTCGAGGACCAAATTGTTTCTACGCGGCACAAGGGTTTGTCACTGGTTCCGGGAGATCTCGATCTGGCGGGCGCGGAAGTCGAGGTAGCCCGGCTTGAGGACCATCTCACCCGGCTCAGATCAATAACCAGAGCAATGCTATCAAAGGCGCCATTTGATTTCGCGTTCCTGGATTGCCCGCCGTCGTTAGGAATCTTGATGACTAATGCTTTAGCCGCAGCGGATCAGCTCATTATTCCGCTGCAATGCGAGTACTTCGCTCTGGAAGGACTTTCCAAGATTGTCCAGGTAATCGATCAGATCCGGGGCGTGAATCCGACCTTAACGATTGCCGGGATTGTGATGACGATGTTTGATGGCAGGACGAATCTCAGCCAGCAGGTCGTAGACGAAGTACGCAGCCATTTTAAGCAGCTTGTTTTCCACACCATTATTCCCCGATCCATCCGATTGGGAGAAGCTCCCAGCTTTGGGAAACCGATCATTGAATATGATCCTAACGGGATGGGTGCAACGGCGTACCGGGCATTGGCAGCCGAGTTCCTGAGCCGGGAAGCGGGCTTGGCGGGAGCGGCGGTTGAACGAGGGACTTACTAAAAGGTAATCAGCGATCAGTAGAATTTCGAATCTTGAATTTAGAAGGTGCCCCCGGCGCTTCACTCCACCTTCCGATAGGTGGGCACTGATTACTGTTTAGTGATTACTGATTACCGATCAGACCCTTCGGCCGAATTTCTTCTCCAGCTCCGAATAACCAATCTGGATCATAGTGGGGCGGCCATGAGGGCAACAGTATGGCAGTTCGCAGGCCAGAAGATCGGCCACAAGCTGGTTTATCTCGGCTGGGTGAAGTTGATCATGAGCTTTGATGGCGTGCCGACACACTGTCTTGGCGATTACATCTTCACCCAAACGCAATCGAGAGGTGCCGGCTGTCAAAGAGCGTAGCTCGTCGACGAGTTGCCGGACAGTGTTTGCCGGGTCCTCCATTTTGAAGAACTGAGGGACACCGTCGATTTTGACCGTGGTTTCACCAAATGGCTCCACAGAAAAGCCCATCTTTTGTAAGCTCGGCGCGTTCATTAGGAGCCAGTCGTAGTCACGTGGAGGCAACCGCAAAACGATCGGGATCAACAAACGTTGGCAGGGAACCCCGGCGTTTTCGGTCTGATGGCGAAGCTGCTCAAACAAAATCCGCTCGTGCGCGGCGTGCTGGTCGACCAGGACCAGCCCATCATCGTTCTCCATCAGGATGTAGAGTTCGCCCAGAACGCCTAGAATCCGAAACTTCTGAGGAGTAGCATCACCCCTGTTGCCATCGGTTCGTGACTCTTGAGGCGACTCAGTACCGGTTCGGTCACTTAAACCAGTCGGCATCGATGAGGAGAAAGGCGCCTCAGGCCGCGGTCCCGGTGCTTGTTCCCTTGGCGTCTGTTCTTTTTGGAACTCCGGAAAGTCGCTCCAATCTTTTCGCAGCGCGAACTGTTCCACCAGTGGCACAAGGGGCGGGACTTCATCTTGCCGGGGTGTGACGATTCTGGCCGGACCTGAGGGTGCGCTCGGTCTTAAAAATGCCCGCGCCCAATTCCCCCGATCCGACTCAAGCGTCTTGCGAACGACACCCGCCAGAAGATGCCGGATCCTATCCGGTTCCCGAAAGCGCACTTCGCGTTTCGCCGGATGAACATTGACATCGACATCAGCCGGATCCAACTCGATGAAAAGAAAGACCAAAGGATATTGGCCTTTCATCAGGGCCGTATGGTAACCTTCTCGTAATGCGTGTTGAACGGTCAGATTCTCCACCGCTCGACCGTTTATGAAGATAATCTGCTCTGCCCGGGTTGGACGGCTAACTCCTGCCTTGCCCAAAAAACCGCAAACCCTAATTCCTTCAACGGTGGCTGGTTCGATCTCGACGACCTGTTTGAGAACCTCATCTCCTCGCAGGTCGCGAATTCGGGTGGCCAACAAGTTAGCGGGCGGCAACTGAAACACGACGGCCTGATCGCGAAGAAAAACGAATCCAACCTCGGGATGACCGATCGCCTGCAACATCAATTGATGCTGAACGTGATGGGTCTCTGTATTTTCGCTTCGCAAAAATTTGCGGCGAGCGGGGAGGTTATAAAAGAGGCTCTTGGCTTCAACCAGGGTGCCAGGCGCCTCGCCGCAGGCCCTTACAGTCTCAATTTTACCGCCGTTGACCAAAATCTCCGTTCCTTCGATGGCGCCGGCGGGCCGGGTGGCCAATCTGAATTTGGAAACACTGGCAATACTCGGCAGCGCTTCCCCTCGAAATCCAAGGGTATGAATGGCCGCAAGATCCTGTCCCGAACGAATTTTACTGGTAGCGTGGCGTTCCAGGCTCAAGAGAGCATCGTCCCGATCCATGCCGAATCCATTATCCACAACTCTGACCAAAGATGCCCCACCCCGCGCGATTGCAATTTCTATGCGGGTAGCTTTTGCATCCAGGCTGTTCTCGACCAACTCTTTGACCACTGAGGCGGGGCGTTCAACGACCTCTCCCGCAGCAACCTGCGAAGCAACTTCGTCTGGCAACAAAACAATCCGCCCCATGATCTCTGGAGAGTACTGCAGAGAAAGCGAATTTAGAATTTCGAATTTAGAATCTAGATTGGCCCTCCTGTCCGCTGTTCAGAGAAGTACGTCCTGCGTTGACGCGAGATGGGTTTACCGTTTAAGTTGTGGCTGCAAAATGATCACTGTCACCCAAGCGGCAATTCATCATTTACGGGAACTGGTTTCGGAAGATCCGAGTAACAGTGACAAGGGACTGCGTATTTTTGTCGAGGATGGCGGGTGCGCGGGCCGACAGTACGGGATGCAGTTCGATTACCCGAAGAGCGACGATCATCGTGTCGAAAATGACGGTGTCGCTGTTCTGATCGACCCGAAAAGCGCTGAGTTTTTGCGGGGAGCGACTGTCGATTTCACGGATGGATTGACCGGCTCCGGGTTTAGAATTGATAATCCTAACATAGTCCGTAGTTGTGGTTGTGGAAGTTCATTCGAAGTGTCGGAAGAAAAACGCTGAAGTGTTTTTTGTCGGGAGCAGGCTCCGATTAACTCCCATGGTTAGCGCCTCAAAATGCGGCTCCATTCCAAGAATCGGCCGATGAAAGCAGTTGAGCTTGGGCGCACCCGAGGATCTCTGCCGCCAACTGAAAGCTCGGATGGGTTGTTCGGCTGGACGGTGGTCATTCTTTTACTCTGCGGTTTCGCGGTCGCGTGCTGGATCGGGACCTTTTATGTATTTGATCACCCGGAGCAGCCGTTTAACTACCAACTTCTTGCGAAATTGAACAAGCTGGAGCCGCCGAAACGTTTCGAATTGACGGCCGCACCCAGCGGTGAATTCTTGGGGGCCGATAAATTGCTCGAGCGGTATGGCGCCATGACCGCTGCGGGCTTGGTGGAAGAGAGCAACCGGCTTTTGCGATCCTATCTTCGAAATTACGATCACCAGATTGGAAAAGTTCCCTATGTAACCGGAAAATTCTCGGTGCTGGATGCTTTTCCCATGACCGATAACCAATATTTCGGGAGTGGCATGGTCGCGTTAGCGCAGTCTAACGACATCCCGACTGTCTATCTGGAAACAGTTTTCCCAGCCACCAAAGAGCAGATCCCTACTATGCAACGGGTGCTGGCGACCGGTCTAGGGCTGGAGCTACGCCGGTCATATGATTTGACCGTACTGGTTCACATTACGAACCTCGGCGGCGGCCGGCTGCTCTTCACTTGTATGCCGCTGCTCTACGGAACGTATGGTCAGGCAGGAAGCAGTTTTCAGCTGGAACCTCCCCATACTCTTTACGTCAAGTCCGGTTTGCCATTGGTAAACAGCCATCAATTTCAAGCGGCCGGAGAACGTTTTGCCGAGTACCGGCGAGCAGCGGCTACGCAGGTAGCCGCTGCGAATACGGCTCCTGGCAAACTGCCTTCCGGCAAAACTTTGGCAACTCCTACACCGCCATCCGGCCCGACACTGGTAGCGGCTTTGCGAGCCGAGCCGGTGAACACGCCGGCACCACCTGGTCCAATGAAGGGAGCAAGAGCGAATGGCACTTCCAAGCAGGTCGCTGCCGCAACGCCCGTAGCCCGTCCGACCGTGGCCGCGACCGCCACGCCGACGCCGACTGTGACACCACAACCATTCCTGGCAGCCTCTCCCAGCCCCGGCCCGAATGCTCGGATCGGCACCTGGCAGTTGTATAAGCCTGGACTAATGCCGAGAGGGCGGCTTTTTGAGGTGAATCAAACGACAGAGTTGGCAGATAGAGGGATCGGGACCGATCCGATCTATCTGAGGGGTGATTTCACAGTCACAGCTGCTCGAGAAAACCGGGCTGTCCTGCGACCAAGACTCCCGAACGGAGGAGAAAGTCAGGGGGCCAGCACAAGAGTGATCGTCGAGTTTCCTCACGGCAGTGATGTGCCGAAGGAAGGAGATTTGGTACAGCGTGCCGCCGACCGGCCGTTCCAGATCGTCGACGTCCGTCGCGGCGCGGACGGGCAAATGAATATTTACGTCCGGGAGATTACGGTTGGCCAGTGAGGGTGACTCTTTTCTACGAAGTCGATAGTCTGCTACTGGAATAGTAACCAGTAACCACTATTCGGTAATCAGTGTTTAACGCAGGCCAACCGATTTCGGGGGGCTAAGGGCGGCTCCGCCTCTCAGCGGTTACTGATTACTGGTTAGGATCAGTACACGTCCCGCTTGTATCGCTTCTCCTTACGGAGATTCTCTACGTACTCGGCGGCTTGCTCGGGGGTTTTGTCACCTTCACGTTCGATAATTTGATGGAGAGCTACATCGACATCTTTGGCCATACGGGCGGCGTCACCGCAGACAAAGAAATGGGCGCCCTGCTCGAGCCAAGCGAAGAGTTCCTTACTGTGTTCCATTAAACGGTGCTGGACGTAGATCTTGTGAGCCTGGTCACGTGAAAATGCGGTATCGAAACGGGTAAGAACCCCCAGTTTCTGCATTTGCTCCATTTCTTCGCGATAGAAAAAGTCACATTTGTGACGTTGTTCGCCGAAGAAAAGCCAGTTTTTCCCGGTGGCGCCGGTCTCTCGACGTTCCTCGAGATAGGCGCGAAACGGGGCCAGCCCAGTTCCGGGGCCTACCATAATGGCGGGCATAGTCGGATCCGGCAGGCGAAACCCTTTCGCTACGTGAACAAACATCGGGACCGGCACGTCTTCGGTCAGGCGATCTGCAAGATAAGTAGAAGCGACCCCTTCTCGGGATCGGCCGTGGCTTTCATAGCGTACGGTCGCAATCAAAAAATGCACTTGCTCGGGATGGGCCTTCAGGCTGGATGCGATCGAATAAAGCCGGGGCTGAAGCTTCCGGAGCGTCCCCACAAATTCCTCGATGGTGATCCGTACCGATGGGTTATCGCTCAAGAAATCGATAATCTCCATCCCCCAAAGGTAATGTTCCAGATCCTGTTTTCGTTCCGGCAGCATCAATTCCTTCAGTTCAGTCGCGCTGGCCGAGCGCTCAGCAATTAGCTCCAAGAATTGTTTCGACGGCGAGGTAATGTGGAAATTTTCCAACAAACCCTGGCGTAAAGAAAAGGTTTGGCCCTCCTTGGTGGTGACTTGCTCGTCACCGGAGAAATGGAGCGCGTGCAAAACCTCTTCGACCAGCTTCGGATTATTCTTGGGGAAAATCCCCATGGAATCGCCAGGCTCATACTGCAGGCCCGATCCTTCCAAACAGAACTCGTAATGCCGGGTTTCCTTTTCCGATCCTACCAGGGTCAGTTTTTGGTTGACCAGCAGTTTGGCGGGAAATGGATTTTTTCTCGAGTAGGGTGGTGCTGGCAGAGTCGTCGACATAAAACCGGAGAGGATATGACTGGGCCTTCACAATAGCAAATAGCACACGGTATGCCTAAGCACGCCGCCGGCTGAATAGGTCCTATAGGTCTGGCTAATCGCGAAGGCGCAGACCGCCTTTCTGTTGCCTGGTGTCTGCGGAACGCGAGCCGCGAGCGAAGGGTTACACTGTTTTTACCAGCGGCGTTAGGAGGTCTTCGATAGCAACGATCCCGACTGTTTCGCCCTGAGGATTGGTCACCAGAGCCAAAGGTTGGGGAGAAGCTCTTAAGCGGCGAAGTGCGACTACAGCGGGCTCGTCGTCTTTTACCACCAGCATCCTGCGAAGGTAAGCTTTAGCGGTAAGCCCCGGGTTTTGATCCAGGATGATATCGAAGACGTTAACCAGACCGGCGATTGCACCCTGATCATCGACCAACGGCAAGTAGTCGAACTTGGTCTCTTGCCAGAGCTTCGCCACATCCTGAACCGAAGCATCGAGGTTAACCGATTTGATCTGGCTGCGTTTCACCATCACATCGCTCACTTGGACTGCTCGGAAATCGACAGCATTGTGGATCATTTGCCGTTCCACGCTGCCGAGCATTCCCATTCGCTCGATGTATCCGGCGACCGATTTTATATCTTCTCGAGCCAGGAAAATGGTCGCCGGGCGCCTGAGGCGAAAGAGGTCTCGAAGCAACCAAGAACCAATCGCCATCACCGGGCTGAGGATGTAAGTGGCGGCTTGGAGGATAATCGCGATCGAGGCAATCGCCTGGTAAGGGAATCGCCGGAAAATTGATTTCGGCAGTGCTTCGGTAAGGATCAAAAAAATCGGAAAGGCGACCAGAACTGTCCACAAATAACCCCACCGGCCGAAGGCCCCGACCAGGACATTGGTCAGCAGAAGGATCGCCACAATATTCGAGAAGCTCGTGACAAACAGCACGGTTACGAAGAGCCGGGAGCTTTTACTGAATAGTTTTTCTAATCGGATAGCCGACGGATCACCATTCCGGGCCAAGACTCTCAGACGGACCCGGCTCAGGGATAACAGCCCGGCTTCAGTTCCGGAGAAGATAAACGAGAGGGCCAGGCAAAAAATCACTAAGATCAGACTCATGCCGCTTTCCCCGCCCCGGGCGGTTCCGAATTGCGCACGATCGCTTCGACCACTCGCCTGCGGGTACTTTGGCGCACCTGAATTTCCAGGGGTGGAATCTGCACTGTATCTCCGCTGCGAGGAAGATACCCAAGCTGGTTAAAGATCAGACCGTTAAGGGTGTCAACTTCCTCGTTGGGCCGCTCGAAATCCAAAACCTCAGCAAGATCGTCGAGGCGTACGCTGCCGCTGGCGAGCCAACTGCCGTCTCCCAGATCCTCCAAATAGAGGCCCTCATCGCCGCGAGGCGCCAAGTCACCCAGAATTTCGTCGACGATATCATTCAATGTGACAACGCCTTCGGTGCCGCCAAACTCGTCCACCACAATAGCGAGGCGCTGAGGGTGCTTTAAAAAGGCGCGCAAAAGGTCCAGGGCGGGCATGGTTTCGGGCACAAAGGATGGGGCGTCCAGCTGTTCGGCGTAGCTTTCCGAAGGATTGGCCAGAAAACTTTTTACATCCAATATTCCGAGGATTTCATCAGGGCTCTCGCCAAACACTGGAACTCGAGCTTGTCGTTTGATTCGCAACTCCTGAATTATCTCTTGGTTAGTCAACGAATCGCTAAGGAAAAACGCATCGACTCGCGGGGCCATGCAATCCTTTACGGATTCATTGCCGAGTTTGATGATCTCAGCAATCAGCTCCAATTCATCCGCTCGGAGCTGGCCTTGCTCAGCACTGAGCTCGACCAGCGCAATCAACTCTTCGTCGCCGAATCGATCCGGGCGATCGGGGTTACCGGAAAAGAGGAAACCGGCGATGGCCTCAGAAAAGAGCTGTGAACACCGCGAAACCGGCAGTACCGCTGGTACGATGATCCGGAGACTGGTAACCGCCAGCCGGGCGAACACAAAAGGGTTGATCAATGCCAGGGCTTTCGGCAACAGGTCGCAGACAAGCACGATCAGCCCGAACAAGGATATGGCTTTTAACCAGTCCGGTAGGGGTACTTCGATGAACCGGACGATCGCGAGGGTGAGCACGATCAAGAGAATGTTCACGAAGGTGTCGACTAAGAATAGAACATTGAGGATCTCCTGTGGATCCTTCATCAGGCGTTCGTATCCCTCCACGGCGCTCGGGTGTTTGTTTCGCCAGCGATGCAAGTTCCAACCCTTAATCGAAAAGAGCGCGGTCTCCATCCCTGAGAAGAACGCCGATACAGCAGCCAGTACGACCAGGACTAGCAAGGCGACGGTGGTAACCGTGAATGGCATATTGAATTATCCGCTCTCTTTCGGTCACCGGCATTCTGAGTGCCAGGAGAAGTGAAACAAGAAAATTTGCTAACAGAATAACGCTGCTTTATTTCCGTTTAAAGGCGCTGGAGGTTTCGTTAGCGGATGAAAAAAGGGCATCGAATTGAGGCATTAGCCCGAGAGCTTTCCCCGGGCAACGACCCAAATATTTATTTCAGGGGTTATTTTGTCCTGTTTAACCGGCAGGATTATTATCAGGCGCATGATGTGCTTGAGCACCTTTGGTTAAGGACCGAAGGCCCTGCTGCCGGCTTTTACAAAGGGCTCATTCAGCTGGCGGGCGCTTTTGTCCATCTGCAAAAACAGTTTCGCAGGCCATTTCACCCCACCGATGGCCGACGGCTTCACCCGGCCTGGCGACTCTTCAAATTAGCCCGCAGAAATCTGAGCAAGTTCGCACCCGAGTACCACGGTTTCCGGGTCGACCAAGTGCTTGGCCTCTGCGACGGCCAAATCGCCGCTTTAGAAAAATCGAACTTCCAGAAAAATCCGTGGCGACCGGAAGCTGCCCCAGAGCTCCGCTATGAAAAATAACAAATGACGGATGACGAATTGTCAAAGGCTGCGCCTCTTACCGGAGGGGGACTTCCCGGGGGAATCAGAAGTCGATTTGTCATCTGTCATTTGTCATTTGTCATAGCGGAGCTAAACTGAGCGCCGATTTTCACCATGGCAACATTAGCTCGTACCATCCTGTTATTGGTTGCTTGTCTGACGCCCGTTGTGACAAGGGCTCAGGTGGCAGCCGCGTACATTCTCGCGGACCATACCAGCGGCTACGTCTTGGAATCTTATAAGTCCGACCAGAAGCGGCCCATCGCCAGCTTGACAAAAATTGCGACGGCCAAGGTCGTTTTGGATTGGGCTGCCAAGACCGGTGTGGATCTGAGTCAACTGATCGCAATTCCGTTGCAGGCAATCCGGCCAATCGGCAATAACCCGATGGGCTTACAGCCAGACGACCAGATGAGCTATCGAGACCTGCTTTACGCCTCTTTGATGGCATCGGATAACACTGCTGCCAATGCGCTGGCCTATAATGTTGGTGCTGCTATCCGCGCTCACGCTACCTCTGAACTGCAGGGACTTGGCGCGATTGAGACTTTCGTGAGCCAAATGAATGCCTTAGCCCGCGAACTGGGTACGGAGCGGACCTTGTTCGTGAACGCGGACGGGCTGGAACCACAGAGGGGACGCCAACCCTACTCGACCGCAGCGGACGTCGTGAAGCTGGTCGCCTATGCCATGAATGATGCCGGGTTCCGGTTCTACGTGTCTCAAAAGGAGCGCAAGGTGTCCTTCCTTCGAGGCGGCCAGACATTGCAGTTTATGCTGCATAATACGAACGAGCTGGTTGGTACAAACGGTATCGACGGCGTTAAAACGGGGACCACCCCAAGAGCCGGTGAATGTCTTGCGTTATCGGCGCAGCGCGACCCAGAGATTCGTAAGGACGGTGAAACGACCTACGTCACCCCGCGACGAGTCGACCTGGTTATCCTCGGAGCTACTGATCGGTTCGCCGCCGGTACCGAGTTATTGGCGCGAGCCTGGAGTTTGTACGATCAATGGGCTGCTGCAGGCAGACCTGCGCAGACATCGAAGCACTGAGCACGTGTATGTATGAACGGAAAATAGGTGTCCTGACCAGTGGCGGCGATTGTCCCGGCCTCAATGCCGTCCTCCGAGGAGTCGTTAAGGCCGCGGAAAAACTGAACTGGCAAGTAATCGGGTTTCGAGACGGTTTTGAAGGGCTGTTACAGCCCCCGCAGTATACGACCTTAGACCATGTATCGACAGCCGGGATCATGCAGCTCGGCGGTACGATTCTCGGCACAACCAATAAAGGACATTTCGTCGCAAAAGTCGGCAGCGGCGAAAAAACTGCCGTCCCGAAGGACGTAGTTGAAAATGCTCGGGCTACCTTAGCTAAGCTCGAAGTCGAAGGACTGATTGTGGTAGGCGGTGACGGCTCATTGACCACGGCGTTGCAGCTATACGAACAAGGTTTCGCCGTGATAGGAGTGCCGAAGACCATCGACAACGATCTGGAAGCAACCTCCATGACCTTCGGCTTCTATTCAGCGGTGAGTTGCGTTACCGATGCGCTTGATCGACTTCACTCGACTGCCGCCAGCCACAAACGCGCTATGGTCCTCGAAGTCATGGGGCGGCATGCGGGTTGGATCGCACTGCACGGCGGGATCAGCGGCGGAGCCGATATCATTCTCCTGCCCGAGATTCCCTTCGAGTGGGGCAAAGTGGCCGAGGTGATCCGCAGGCGGGATGCAGAGGGTTATCAGAGTACCATGATTGTGGTGGCAGAGGGCGCTCGCCCTGAAGATGGTAATCAGCAGTACCAAGCAATCGAAGGCGCGGAGCACCGGTTCAGGGGGATCGGCGATGTCGTTGCTCGGGAGATTGAGAAAAGGACCGGTAAGGAGACCCGTTGTTGTATTTTGGGCCATCTCCAGAGAGGAGGCGCACCCGGTCCGATCGACCGGATTCTCGGCACACGTTTCGGCGTTAAGGCCGTTAACCTGATTCAGGAAGGAAAATTTGGGCGTATGGTAAGCTACCAGCATTACGAGATCTCCGACGTGCCGATCGCGGACGCGGTTCACCAGTTGCGGCTGGTCGATCCGACAGCCCAACTGGTACAAACTGCCCGAGACGTAGGGATTAGCTTCGCAGACGAATAGCAAGGCACAATCTGCACGCTCCGTTAATAGCCAATAGCAGAGGCCGGCGAAATGCCGCTGGGTTGATCGATCCGCTTCTGTTTGTCCGTTTTTGCGATTCAGAAAAGCCTCAGGCGAGTCCGCAGTTGATCGCGGGCCGGATGCCCCTTACATAAACGGTTCTGCTTTACGATTAACTGAACTCCTCCCATGGACCCATTGCTCGAGCTTCTGCAACAAAATTCGAATCTCTCGATTTCCGATCTGAGTCGACTTCTTGGTCTTCCTATCGCCGAGATCGAACAGAGGATCGCCGAATACGAGAAAAACGGGGTCATTTTGGCTTATCAAGCCGTGATCGATCCTGAAAAGCTCGATGCCGACGCCGTGACAGCATTTATTGAAGTTAGTATCAGGCCGGAACGCGGCGGCGGGTTCGATCGACTGGCCCAGCGGATTGCCAGATTCGAAGAAGTCAAGACCTGCTGGCTGATGAGCGGAGGATATGACCTGGCAATAATGCTGGAAGGGAGAAATCTAAGGGAGATCGCCCACTTCGTGTCCGAGAAACTGAGCACGGTCGAGGGAGTCCTCTCCACGGCAACTCGATTCCGGCTCAAAACCTATAAGCAGAATGGTGTGCTACTCAGCCAACCGTTAAATGGCGAGCGACTACCGATTACTCCATGAACCCTTCCGACGTCTCCAGGTTTATTGCGCAGCAGGTGGCGACGATTCCGAAGTCGGGCATTCGTGACTTTTTCGAAGTTGTGCAATCAATGAAGGATGTAATCTCGCTCGGGATTGGCGAACCCGACTACGTTACTCCATGGAAAATTCGGGAGGCTGCCATTTTCGCGCTCGAGAAAGGGAGAACAGGCTATACCTCCAATCTCGGATTACCTCGGTTACGGCAGTCGATCGCTTCCTATCTGGCGCGCCGATTTGACCTCCAATACGCGCCCGATAAAGAGGTGCTGGTAACCGTAGGTGTTTCCGAAGCTCTCGACCTTGCGCTTCGGGCCATTGTGAATCCGGGGGACGAGATCATCTACCACGAGCCGAGCTACGTCTCTTACAGTCCGAGTATCATTCTGGCGGGAGGCAAACCGATCTCAGTGCAAACCCGAGCGGAGCACGCCTTCAGCCTGAGGGCTGCGGATTTGAAAGCGAAAATCACACCGCGAACCAAAGCCCTGGTCCTGAGTTTCCCGACTAATCCTACGGGAGGAGTTTTGTCTCCGGACGAGCTACGGGCAATCGCGGAAGTCTGTACCCAAAACGATCTATTGGTCTTGTCAGACGAAATTTACTGCGAACTGACCTATGACGGTGGGCAACACCTGTCACTGGCCGGCCTACCCGGGATGCGCGATCGAACGATTCTACTCAGTGGCTGTTCCAAGTCGTTCGCGATGACTGGATTCCGGCTCGGGTACGCGTGTGCCCCCAATCCGATCATCGAAGCGATGATGAAGATCCATCAATACGCCATCATGTGCGCTTCCATTATGTCTCAAGAAGCCGCGATTGAAGCGTTCGATAATTGCGCCAGGGAGGTCGAGTCGATGCGCAGTGATTACGAACAACGCCGGAACTTTGTGGTAAGCCGGCTAAACGAGATCGGGCTGCCCTGCCGTTCTCCCAAGGGAACCTTCTATGTTTTCCCCGATATCCGGCCAACCGGCTTAAACAGTAGGGATTTTTGTCTCGGTCTGCTGCGGGAACACCGAGTTGCGGTGGTCCCGGGAAGTGCGTTTGGTGAGTCCGGCGAAGGCTTTGTCCGCTGCTGTTTCGCGACCAGCTTGACCAAACTTCGCGAAGCGATGAATCGCATCGAAGCCTATGTAGCCGGCATTTCTGGTTTGGCGGGCACAGATCGCAGGCCAAACAGCTCTGAATCCCATCTGGCGCCCACCGAATGAGGAATGCCGGCTGATGATTACCAAGGCGGTAATTTTAGCGGCTGGACGTGGGACTCGCATGGGAGAGCTGACAGCGGAAATCCCCAAGCCGATGGTCGAGGTTCGCGGTAAGCCGATCCTGCAACACATTCTCGAGGGGTTAGCGGCTGCCGGGTTCAGGCAAGCGTTGATCGTCGTGGGGTATCGGAAACAAGTCATCCAGAATTACTTTGGGAATGGTGATCAGCTCGGATTGCAATTGGAATACGTCGAGCAGACAATTCAGGACGGCACCGGGCGAGTGGTCGGCCTGGCAGCGGATTTTTGCGCTGATCAACCGTTTCTACTCAGTTATGGCGATATCCTCGTGGATCCGGGCCTATACCAGCGGCTGCAAAACTTGGGTGAGGCTGACATGCTGATCGCCGTCAAGTATTCAATCGATGTCTCGAAAGGAGGCGCCGTCTATCTCGATCCCGATTCTTACCTGGTTGATCTTCGGGAAAAGCAGAGTGGCGCAGATACCTATTGGTATAACGCCGGTATTTACCTCTTTCGGTCGTCGATTTTTCCTTTTATCGCGAAACTAGAAAGATCGCCGCGGGGTGAGTATGAATTGACGGATGCCATTCGAGCGATGGCGACAAGCGGTCTAAAGATCAAGGCGGTAGAGATTGAGGGCTCCTGGGCTGATGTTCGGGACCCAGAAATTCTAAGAGAACTCAACCAATCCACGTAATATCTTTCGGCTATGCGTGTCGGTTTTGCCCAGATCAACACCACAGTAGGAGCCCTGCGAAGCAATTTTGATAAGATCCTTGCTGCCTACAACCAGGCGGTAAGCGCGGGGGCTGAATTGGTACTCACTCCGGAGCTCGCATTGACCGGATATCCACCACAAGACCTCGTGTTAAAATCGGGCTTTGTTCCGGACACCTGGGAGAAAGTAATCGCTCTCTATGGCCACGTGGGGCCGGTGCCGCTGCTGGTCGGCTATGTCGATTTCAATCCGGGCCAGAAAGGCAAACCATTCATCAATGCCTGTGCCGTTCTTCAGGCAGGCCAGCCGATTAGGAAGGTTTTTAAGACCCTGCTGCCGACCTACGACGTTTTCGATGAAGCTCGTTATTTCGAACCTTCGCCAGACCAGGAGCCAATCGATCTTCTGGGACGCCGTGTCGGAATCACGATTTGCGAGGATATCTGGACCGAGAAATACCTTAAGCGCGATCTGTACCATCAGGACCCGGTAGCAACTCTGGTTACGAAAGGGGCCGAATTGATTCTGAACCTTAGTTCATCACCTTTTCACGTGGGGAAGCCGGCTCTCCGGCGCAGTATGGTGAGCGAACTCGCGCGGGAGTACGGGATACCTTTCTTCTATTGCAACGGCATTGGCGGAAACGACGAGCTTATTTTCGATGGCAATTCCTTCGTCATCGACTCGCAAGGTCGGAGCGTTGCTGTGCTTCCCAGCTTCGAAGAACAGGTCTCGGTGCACGCCACCGAGCAAACCAGCCCTTTGCCGGCCGAACAATCGCCTGAAGAAGAGATTTATCGCGCTTTGGTGCTGGGAGTCCGGGACTACTTTCTTAAATGCGGTTTCAAGACGGCGGTCATTGCCGTGAGCGGCGGGATCGACTCGGCAGTAACCGCTGCGATTGCAGTCGAAGCCTTGGGGCGAGAGAATGTCACCAGTGTCTCTTTGCCCAGCCAATATTCCTCGCAGGGCAGCCTTGATGACGCCGAAGCGCTAGCTCGTAACCTCGGCGTTCCTCGGCACGTTCTGCCGATCAAAGAACCTTTCGAGGTGATCAAAGGCCAATTCAAAGAGATTTTCGCCGGGAAACGTGAGGACACTACGGAGGAGAATATGCAGTCGCGATTGCGCGGGCTGATCATGATGGCGCTCTCAAACAAGTTCGGCCATCTGCTCTTAACCACTGGAAATAAAAGTGAGATTTCCGTCGGTTATTGCACCATATACGGCGACATGTGCGGTGGTCTGGCCGTGATTAGCGATGTTCCGAAAACCATGATTTATCGACTGGCGAGGTGGATCAACCGCGAACGCGAAATCATTCCGGAAAATACGATCACTAAACCTCCGAGCGCAGAGCTGCGGTTAAACCAGATCGATCAGGACACTCTCCCACCCTACGAGATCTTGGACGCCGTGCTCCAGCTCTACGTGGAAGAGCATCTGAGTCCCGAAGACATCGCCCGACAAGGGTTTGATGAAGCGACTGTCCGCTGGATCCAGCGTCACGTTGATCTCAATGAATACAAGCGACGCCAAGCTGCCCTCGGATTGAAGGTAACCAGTTTGGCGTTCGGCATCGGATGGCGCATGCCAATCGCTCAACGTTACCTGCGTTAATTTTTTAAATGAAAGAATACCTCGCTGCCCGTCAGAGACTGGTTGACCGGGCTCTGGATCGATTGTTACCAAAAGCTAACGTCAAACCTCGAACCATTCACAAAGCGATGCGGTACAGCGTATTTGCCGGTGGCAAGCGGTTACGGCCGCTTCTATGCCTGGCAGCGGCGGAATCCTGCGGCGGCTCAGTCGAGCAGGCATTGCCGCTGGCCTGTGCGGTCGAATGCGTTCACACGTATTCTTTGATCCATGACGACTTACCGTGCATGGACGATGACGATTTCCGGCGGGGTGTTCCAACCTCTCATAAGGTCTTCGGCGAAGGCATTGCCGTCCTGGCGGGGGACGCACTTCTGACCTTTGCCTTCGAATTGGTTACGTCGGTCCCGGGCTGGGGCCGATACCCGGTGAGGGAACTCGTTCGTGAACTGGCGATCGCGGCCGGCAGTCAGAAGTTGATTGCCGGGCAGGTTGTCGATCTGGAAAGCGAGGGGAGGAAAATCTCTCTGCCGCTGCTAAAATTCATCCATCGATCGAAAACGGCAGCGCTGCTTACCACCTCGATCCGTCTAGGGGCAATGAGCGCCAATGCTACCCAGACACAACTGCGGAACTTATCAGAGTTTGGTGAAGCGCTGGGCTTGGCATTCCAGGTCATTGATGACATCCTCGACGTAACCCAAACAACAGAAAAATTGGGGAAAAGTGCCGGAAAAGATGTCGTGTCCGAGAAAGCGACTTTCCCCGCGGTGGTCGGATTAGAGCGCTCTCGTCGCGCTGCTCAGCGCCTGACAGAAGAAGCTCGTATCGCTCTTTGCTCCTTTGGGAAGAAAGCCGAAATTTTGCACAGCCTGGCAGATTATCTGTTGAAGCGAGACTATTGAGACGTGTGGGCGTGTCGGCGTGTGCGGGTGGTCGCCGCCCATAATGGTGGAGCGCTGAAACGCCAAAATTTTCGGTTGCAGCTATCGCCAGCTCGTGCCACTTTCCGGGCCTTTACCAGGTCGTAACCATGGCATACGCGATTATCCGCTCAGGGAATAAACAATACCGAGTCAGCGAGGGCGAAACGTTGGCGATCGATAAGCTAGCCGGTGAGGCTGGTGAAAAAGTCACCTTCGATCAAGTTGTACTTCATTGCGATGGTGATAAAATAATCACAGGTGCTCCTTTAATCGATGGGGCCAAAGTTTCTGGTGAAGTAGTGGAACAGTTTAAGGATAAAAAGGTAATCGCGTTCAAGTACCGGCGCCGCAAAGGCTATCACCGGACGGTGGGCCACCGGCGGCAACTTACCCGGGTTAAGATCGCGTCCATCGATCTCTAAGGTTCGCACAAGATTTTAAAGAGGTATGGCACACAAAAAAGGTCAGGGCAGCGTAAAAAATGGGCGCGACAGCGTTAGTAAGCGCCTCGGCATCAAGAAATTCGGAAGCCAGCAGGTCGTAGCTGGAAATATCATTGTGCGCCAGCGGGGAACAAAATTTTTGCCGGGACGAAATGTGGGGCTCGGTCGGGATTATACCATCTTCGCATTGGTAGACGGTATCGTACGCTTCGATCGAAATGGTCGTCGCGTAAACGTCGAACCTGCGGTGGCGCAAGTGAGCTCGAACTAGACGACGGCAAACAGAATTCCCTCCCGACGGAAAAAGCGCCTCGATCCTTGAGGCGCTTTTTTTGTTTTTTATGTTTAACCTGGTTTTAGTTGAACCTGAGATCCCGCCTAATACGGGAAATGTGGCCCGGCTAGCTTTGGCCACCGGCAGCACATTGCACTTGGTTAAACCGCTCGGATTTTCCACCGATGACCGGCAACTCCGTCGTGCGGGCATGGACTATTGGAAAAATGTCTCGATCAAAATATGGGACAATTTCGATGCGTTCGAGCAAACCAGCCAGTCATGCGACCGCCGATTCTTCTTTTCCACAAAAGCACAAAAGCCCTACTGGCAACTCCGCTTCCTATCCGGTGACTACCTGATCTTCGGAAGAGAAACGAGAGGGCTGCCGGAAAGCCTCCTCGAACGGTACGCGAAAGACAGTTTTCGTATTCCAATGCAGCCGGAGGCGCGCAGTTTGAATCTGGCCACGGCAGTCGCAATTGTGCTATTCGAAGGGGTCCGCCAAGTTTCTTCCGTCGAGTGAATACACCGATTCAATTGTCTGCTCGCAAGATCTATCGATCCTTCAAAGTCGGAAATCGAAAGATAGAGGTGCTCCGCGGGATCGACTTAGATATCAGACAAGGTGAGCTGGTCTTTCTGTGTGGCGCGTCCGGGGCCGGCAAAACGACCTTGTTGTACACGCTAGCCGGTCTGGAGCGGCCAGAATCCGGTGAAGTCATCTTCGAGAATCGCCGGCTGTACAACGGCAGTGCGACGCAAGACGCCAAGATCCGAAACCAGCGAATGGGGTTTGTCTTTCAAGGCTATTTTCTGTTGCCTGAACTGACAGCACTGGAAAACACGTTGCTGCCGTCTTTAATTCGGCGTCGCGCCAGTGAAGCGATCGCCAGAGAGTACTTGGAAAAGGTCGGTCTGGCGGAGCGCATGCATCATCTTCCCAGCGAACTATCCGGAGGTGAGCAACAGCGTGTGGCCATTGCCCGAGCACTAGTGAACGATCCGGCGATCGTGTTCGCTGATGAGCCAACCGGGAACCTGGACACTGCCAATGGCCATGCCATCATGGGGCTTTTGTCGACGCTGGTCCGGGAACAACACAAGACGCTGGTCGTGGTCACCCATGACGAGCATCTGGCAGGGGGCGGTGATCGCCTAATCAACATCCGCGACGGCCTTCTGGTGAATTGAATATTGGAATGAAAAGTCCGATCTTTTGACGATTCCCCAACCGTATGAACCTTAAAATCTACATCGATGGCGTCTTCTATGAACAATCGGAGGCGAAAATCTCAGTCTTTGATCACGGCCTCCTCTATGGCGATGGTGTGTTTGAAGGAATTCGTTTCTATCATGAT
>JAFAVN010000191.1 GCA_019242435.1 Verrucomicrobiota bacterium
TAAGCACCACGTTTTTGCGCTCGTCGTTGATTTTAACGATCTTGAAATCGTAGGTATTGCCGACAAACTGTTGAAGATCCCTTGGAGGAACGATATCGATCTGAGAACCGGGTAGGAACGCTTCGACGCCGATATTGACGGTCAAACCGCCTTTAACAACGGCCTTTACTTTGCCCTTAATCAATCCGTCGCCTTCGAAAACCTTGACTATCTTGTCCCAATTTTGTTTGTGCGCGGCTTTTTCTTTGGAGAGCACGACCATTCCGTCCTCGTTTTCCAGCCGCTCCAGCAGCACTTCGACTTCGTCACCAACCTCGACTTGATCAATATCATCGAATTCGGAGGACGGAATGACACCTTCAGACTTATATCCGATATCGACCAGTACTTCGCGCGGGCGAATCTCCAGGATCCGGCCCTTAACAATGCTGCCTTCCTTAAAATCGCGCAGGGACTTCGCGATTAGCTCCTGCATTTCAGTCATAAAAGAGTTACAAACACCAACATACCACGGGTTGCCTCGAATTAGCTCTGGGTCCGAGCAATCCAAGCGGATGGCTATTCACGGATCCAGAGGGAGGCAAAAGATAGCCATTCAAGCTAGGCGCGCAAGTAGAGTTTCCTGGATATAGCTGGGCAAGGCTGAAAGGGTTGCCAGAGATGCACGCGCTGGAGACATTCGCGTCCTCGATCCGTTGATCCCAGGGGCCCCTAAATTCGCCGATCGAGGGACGCGTTGGGTTCGGGCGCCTAAAAGCAAAAAACTCCGGTTTAGCCGGAGCTTTCCCACTTTGGGGCTTAATTCACCCATAAATGCGTCCGCATCTCATGGACGATTTAGGCCTACTTCATTAAAAGCACGGAACGGGCTCTTTTAATCTCCCGGGTAATCTTCCGGTGCAGGTAGGCAGGCATACCGGTCACTCGCCGGGGAAGGATTTTACCGCTTTCAGTTACGAATTTGCGGAGCAAATCCGGATTCTTGTAATCGATAGCTTCAAAGGCGATATCAATTCGCCGGCGCGGCATCGCCCGATTTGCTTTTCGGAAATTGGACCGTCGTTTTGCGTTCTTAGGTTCCATTGGCTACTTCACTTCGCGATGCAACGTGTGTCGTCGGAGAAAAGGGTTGTATTTCTTCTTTTCCAGCCGCCCGGGTGTGTTCGGGCTCTTCTTGTTCCGAGTCGTGATATACCGAGAGACCGGCTTTCCTTCGGCCCGTGCTTCAGTGCATTCTATCGTGATAATATCCCGCGGCATAGTCATTACCTCGCTGGGTTACTCCTTGTTGTCAGGCTGGGATTCCTCTTCGTCCCCCTCGCCCCCTTCCTCATCCGTCAGGCCAAAAAGCGAGGTGACCGGCTGACGTACGCGCGTCGCCTTGCGCTGTTTTTCAATCTGCGCCTGACACTCAACAGTGAAGCGGGCAAAAGGAATCGCTTCCAACCGGGCATGCGGGATCGGTTTACCTGACATCTCACAAACACCGTAGGTGCCGGCATCCACCCGTTTCAATGCTTCTTCGATTTCGTAAAGTGCGTCTTGCTCTTGGGAGAGCAGACTCAGTGCAAAATCACGATCGTAAGCATCGCTGCCGGCATCTGCCTGGTGCATCCCGAAAGCTGAGGCTTCGCTGCCTTCGGCCCGGGCTCGGAGCGTGTCACGGGAGACTCCCATCATAGAGTCAAGCAAAGTGTCGCGCAGCTGCAGTAATCGGGTCTTCTGTTTGCGCAAGAATGGAGAGAGCTTCTCGTCGCCGTTGTCTTTCGGAGCAGGCGAAACGGGCGACAGGGTTCCGTCCCTATTTTCATCCGCTGGCAGATGACCGTTTACGGACGCGTCATCTTTCTTTTGTAGTTTCGATTTCGCCATAAAAAATTTCTCAGCAAACTGGTTCGCGCGCCGCCCTCCCCGTGGAAGAGGCGAACATATAATGGCAATTCTCTTTACGTTCAAGAGGAAAGATGCGGGGAAAATGGGGCGTGCGCCACATGGTCCCTGTCTATCTCTTAGTCGTGTTTCTTATTCATTTAAGTTCGAGCTCTTTTCGACCTTGGACGTCCCTTAAACGTTTAAAAGTTACGAAGAAAGGCGATTTTTTGGACACGGCGACGCTTTTTGAGAACTTCGTGTCGTTTTCGACGGCGGGAATGATGGGTTGTCGCCCTGAGCGCGTTTGATGGCCACCTTTAAATCGCAAACCTTAAAGGGCAACGAAATTGCCTACGAACTGGCGCTCGAATATCGATTCAGCGCGACTTTCCAGAGAAGCCGAGAGGCCAGGAGCATAGCGGCCGATGCCGCCGCGAGGTGGCCAAGTAACGGCCACGGGTTTGAGGTTGCGTGAATTAGGAGCCGGGCCGGTACGTTTGTTACCACTACGATTGGCACTACCCAGTCGAAAACAAATTTGGCCAATCCCTTGAACATGGAATCTGGATACCGGGCTAAATTGATAATGCTATAATAACCATAGATAATCCCTTGGGTGCGGACGATCCAGAAGCTGATCGTGGCCAACGCTAGCATCGCCGCATAATGGATCGAGACACCGAAACCGACTGCTACCAAATATAACAGAATCTGAGCTGGTGATGGCATCACGTGCAGCTTCAGCAATGAATAAGCAACGATGGCGATCCCCACCAAAGCGTTCACCACTCCGTCAATTCCGAATTGCCGGAGAGAAACGGTGAATTGTGAATCAATTGGTTGAAGCAAAACGAAATCGAGTTTTCCAGTACGAACCAGCTCCGGCAGGCTGTTCAGATTCACATAGAAAAACGCTTGGAAAATCTGGCTGACAATTTGGTACGTCCCGACTAGCAGCACCATGTCCCACTTGGTCCAATCTCCGATGGCGTCGACCTGTGAATAAATGACTTGGATAAAGACGAGTTGCCCGACGAACCACAAAGATTCAACCAGCAGCCACAGGACGAAATTCAGCTTAAAATTCATCTCCCGGACGAGCGAATTACGCAGCATTACCCGGTAGACTTCGAAGTATTGACGCAGTCGAGGCATGGCGTTCAGAGTGCCGGAGCAAGTTTAAGTCCTATATGACTTATGTGTCCTATATGACCGATATGGCTCATACGGCCTGCCTGCCAAACGCCTCTACCTCCCCCTAAGCCGGAGTCCGAACGCTAACCGGACAAAAATCAGAGCGTTCGGCAGAAATCCTCGAAGCGGTCCATCCCTTTTTTGATCACATCGAGACTCGTAGCGTAACTAAACCGAATGGTGCGATCATCGCCGAAGGCAATTCCGGGGACCACAGTGACATTTGCCTTACTGAGAAGGCGGTCGGCGAAGTTCTGCGAGGTTAGGCCCAGTTTGCTGATGTTCGCCAAAACATAAAATGCTCCGCCGGGCCTGACGATACTAACGTTTTGGATCTTGGAGAAACGCTCGACCATGTACTGACGCCGCATATCAAACTCATCGCGCATATCGATGACGGTTTGCTGATCTCCTTGCAATGCCGCCAGCCCTCCTTTTTGGGCGAACGAACAGGGATTGGAGGTGACGTGGCTCTGGATCGAATCGATAGCCTTTGCCACCGGTTCCGGAGCAGCGAGATAGCCCAGGCGCCAGCCGGTCATCGCGTACGCCTTGCTAAAACCGTTCACCGTAATTGTGAGGTCATAATACTCTTGACCCAAAGAGGCCATGCTAACATGAACATTTTCGTCATATACGAGCTTTTCGTAGATCTCGTCTGCCAAGATCAGGATTTCCTCCTCTGCGGCCACCGCGCCGAGCGCTTCTAATTCTCCTCGGGTGTAAACCGCGCCGGTGGGGTTGTTCGGCGAATTGATGATGATCATCTTGGTCCGCGGCGTCATCGCATTTTCGAACTCTTCGCGGGTTAGCTTCCAGGCGTTCTCTTCTTTAGTTTGAACGAAGACGGGCTCTGCGCCGGCGAGGCGCACCATCTCAGGATAGCTGAGCCAATACGGGCTAGGAATGATCACTTCATCGCCAGGCTGACACGTGGCCAGAATCGCGTTGTAGCAGGAATGTTTTGCACCCGTGCTGACTACAATTTGGTTTGGCTTGTAATTAATTCCATTGTCTCGGTGCAGCTTTTCTGAAATCGCCTGTCGCAGTTCCGGAATTCCGGAACTTGGAGTGTACTTGGTAAAGCCGGACTCCAAGGCAGCGATGGCAGCAGCTTTAATGTGCTCTGGAGTATCGAAGTCCGGCTCACCTGCTGCGAAGGTGCAGACATCGATTCCTTCCGATTTCATGGCCTTCGCCTTACTATCAATCGAAAGGGAAAGAGAAGGGGTGAGACTCGTCGCTCGTGAGGAAAGTTGCATAAGACCTTCCCACGAGTATATGTGACACTCAGCTATTTCAACCAAGGAATTCCTGAGTCAGAATGCCTGCGCATTTTTAGCGGCGCGGGTTTACTTTCTCGCAAGCACCGCGCACCATTTCCCGCGCGTGCGGGTTTCAATTATCTGCAAGTTCAGCTGCCGAAGCGAAGGTATCACTTCTTCGGCTTGATCTCTTAGAATGCCGGAAAAAATCAGGCAACCGCCCGGCTGAGTTGCCCTCATAAGTCGTGGAGCTGCCTTTCCCAGCAGACCGCCATATAGGTTGGCCGTCACGACATCGTAGGAACCGAGTTCGTCGGTTTTCAAAATATCAGCTCGCCGCACTCGCACTATTCTGGAGCAACCGTTGAGCTGACAATTTTGCTTGGCGGTTTTCACGGCAGTGGCGTCGTAGTCGATCGCTTCGATGCGTTTCGCGCCCAGCTTGGCCGCGGCAATGGCTAGAATGCCTGTGCCGGTTCCTACGTCCAGGAGCGACCAGAACGACCGGCCGCCACCAGCGACATCGCATAATAAGCGAAGACAGCTTGCTGTCGTTGCATGTTCGCCAGTACCGAAGGCTAGCCCGGCTGGAATGAAAATCAGATTGTCCGGCTGGTTTGGGGCCGGCTCCGCGTTTGTGACCAGCAGCTTGCCCCGAATGGAGATAGGTTTTCGTTGAATGATCGATCGGGCCCAGTCAGCGGTTGATCGGCTGAGGTTACGAATTTCTCCACCGAACTGTTTTTTTAAAATCTCAGCCTCTTTTTCAGTAACATCGTAAATCTCAAGTCGAGCGCCGTTGCTACCGCTTAGCTGGGTAATAGCAAGCCGCTCACAGCCGATCCAGTGCAGGCGTTCCTCCCAGCTGTCCACCCACTTGGCAGAGCAGAGTTTTCTCCAAATCAGGCGATTTCTTGGTTCTGTCATTTATTAGTTCGGATTGCGCACGATTGTTGCTAGGCAGGCTGATAATACTTGCCTCAGGGAAAGGTAGTTTCTACAAACGACAAATCGCATGGTCCATCGCATCGTTCTCTACAAACTGAAGACGAATATCAGTGTCGCTCAGCTCGAGGTGATCATGATGCAGACGCGGATCCAGCTGCTCAAGGTTTCGGCGGCAGCTAACGTCCGGTGTGGTCGCAGAATCGACAATTCGAACGAATGGCAATTCTTTTTCTCAGTTGATTTCGATTCAAAAGAGCGACTGAGGATCTTCGAAGAAGATCCCTTTTACATCAAGTTCGTCGAAGAAGTGATTAAACCCAATATGGCCGAGTCGGTAGTACTCGATTTCGATGGCGATCCGAAGCCGAAGTAAGGCGTTTTAAGGTTCGGCGTTTGGCGTTCGATTTATCGAAAGCCCATGATGGTGGGGCGAAAACCCGACTCCGCCAAGCCTGGCTTCGACAAGCATACGTCGTCACGCAGAAATCGCCTGCCGGTGGCGGAGCAAATTGGCGTATAACTGGGCGTACGCGCGACCGGAGGCAGTCCAAGAAAAATCGGCAGCGCGACACCCCTCTTGCAATGTGTTCCACAGCTCCGGTCGACGTTTCAGCCAGAATGCGCGCTGCAGAGTGTCCCAGACAGCCTCGGGATGGTCCCGATAGTAAACCAGGCCGGACCCGTCTTTTTGTATGGGATCAAAGTCGATTATGATCTGGCGAAGGCCACCGCGATTGGCTGCGATCGGAACAGTGCCATAACGCATCGCGGTAATCGCTGCGATGCAACGCGGTCCTAAAGAACTCGGAAAGAGAACGAGATCGGCTCCAGCCAGAGAGAGGCTTCTCACACGCGGATCGTCCTTCCGATCCCAGGCAAATCGTTTCAGGTATTTCCTTTCCGTCAGCAACAAGTTTGGAATAGCGGCATCGTCTGGCGATCCTAGCAGCACAAAGCGAAGATTGCTCGTGAGCAGACGGTCAAAAACCGGGATGACATTATCCAACACCCGCGTGTCCCCCTCATGAAGCGGACAAACCATCACTAAATCGCTATTAGGCGAGTCGAGCTCCAACTGGCTGAGCAAGGCTTGCCGGCAAGCCGCTTTTCCATTGCTGCTCTCCGTCTTAATCTTTCGTCCGGACAGCCGCTCGAATGGCGGGTTGGTCACAGAGTAGTCTACGCCAAAAGGAATCCCTACCAATCGGTTAGAGTTCTCTTGTAAGACCAGGTTAAGACCGTACCCTCCGGATTGAGTGAACGCCTCATACAGCGCGGGCTCGCCTGGGAACACCACAGAATCGGCATAAACGATGCCTCCTTTCAAAAAATTCAACCGGCCATAGAACTCGACTCCTCGCGGCGTAAAATAGCCGCCGGGCAGATTGGTCAGCGCAAAATCAAAGCTCCAGAACGACCCCTGAAATTCCAGGTCATGGATGCTGAGTGCAGTCAGAAATGGTAGACGTTGATCTTTGACGAAGACCGGTATCAGCGCGGTCGGCCAATCGTGGCAGTGGATTATCTCGAGCGCCGGGTTAAGCCGCTGCGCCAGTTCGACTACCGCTTTGGCAAAAAACATGAAGCGCTCGGCATTATCCTCGTACGCCCGATCATTTCCCGAGTAAATACCAGAACGGTCGAAATACTCGTCCCGCCTGACGAGGAAAACGGGGATCCCGTCGGCTGATTGGGTCGAAAGGAACTCGGCGGTGACTTTCTTATCCCCTAAAGCAACCTGAAACCCGCCGTGAGATGGCTCGACTCGAAAATGTCCTTCCCGGATCGAACGATAAAGCGGCAGAACGACGCTCACGTCATGCCCAAGCCGCTTCAACTCTATTGCCAGAGTGCGAACGTTTTCTCCAAGTGCGCCGGTTGACGCAAGAGGAGCAAATTCACTCGTTGCCATTAAAATCTTCATATCTTAGACTTTCTCGGTTCTGGGTGGTGAATAATATCCGTCTGCGGTACATCTGACCTTTTGCCAAAAGAACAAAAAATCGATGGCACGCTGCCGATATCTTTCAAGTGAAACGACCTTGTCAAAGATCCTCACCCTGTTAATGTGCCGCATTCTCGCTCCTGAGCTATGACTTTGGGCTCTCTCTTATCTGTAGACCAAATTATCCCGGAAATGAAAGCCACCGAGAGGTGGGCCGCAATCGTCGAATTGATCGATCTCCTAGTTGAGAAAGGCTGCGTTCAGAAAGCCGATCGTGAATCTGTATTAGCCGCGTTGCGGCAGCGGGAAGAAACGATGAGCACCGGGATTGGTTTTGGGATTGCCATTCCGCATGCCTCTTCGAATTGTGTTAACGAAGTAGTTGCGGCCTTTGGCCGGTCGTCGAGCGGGATCGAGTTCGATTCCCTCGACAACTCACCCGTAAAATTCATCGTTTTGTTCGTAGTGCCGAAAGATCAGTTCCAGGTCCATCTGCGAACTCTGGCAGCGATCGCCAAGTTCCTGAATGACAAATCGGTGCGTGAACAGTTGGGCAGAGCAGAATCGGCGGAAGAGATTTTAGCGATCTTCGACAATAAAGCGCCGAAGGCTCACGCTCCTTAAGCGAATGCCAACTCCGGCAGAGATTTTGCAGGAGCGCCTGAGCGATGCCCTGCAGTTGCTAGGCTTTCACCCGATTGCTCCCATCCAGGTAGCGCCGACTGCCGACCCAATTCATGGCGATTACCAGACCAATATCGCTATGCTTCTGGCGAAGGAGGTGCGCGGAAATCCTCGAGATCTGGCCAGTCGCATAGCCGAAAAGACGAATGTAGGAGACATCGGCGATCCGCCGGAAGTAGCAGGCCCCGGATTTATTAATTTCCGCCTGGGCGTCGAATTCCTAGCCCGGGAAGTGGGCGCTATCGCCAGGGATTCGAAGCTGGGGGTTCAGGCTGTTCCTCAGCCGAAGAAACTGATCGTGGAGTTCAGCTCGCCGAACATCGCAAAGCCGATGCACGTCGGGCATATTCGCTCAACGATTCTCGGGGACGCGATCGCACGCGTCGCTCGCTTCGTGGGCCACCAAGTTATCACTGATAATCATCTTGGCGATTGGGGCACCCAATTCGGCAAGGTGATCTATGCTTGGAAACACTACCGGGAGGATGGAGCCCTGGAGAGCGATCCCATGGGCGAGTTGGTTCGGCTCTATCGAGAGGCTGACACCCGCGCAAAAGAAGATCCATCTGTTCTGGAAGAATGCCGTTTAGAATTGGTAAAGCTGCAGCAAGGAGATCCAGAAAACCTTGAGATCTGGCAGCGATGCGCCGGACTCTCCCGAGCGGAGTTTTCCACGATTTACGAGATGCTCGGCATCCGTTTTGATGAGCAACTCGGCGAAAGTTTCTATCATCCCGAGCTTCCGGGCATGGTAGAACGTCTCCTGGCCAAGGGAGTGGCAACCGAGAGCCAGGGCGCCATCGTAATTTTCGATACAGAAATATCGGAAACCCCTTTTATCATCAGGAAGTCCGACGGCGGGTTTGGTTACGCTTCCACCGATATCGCCACGCTGGAATACCGGATGCAAAAATGGAATCCCGACGGGATCTGGTATGTCGTCGGCGCACCGCAACAGTTGCATTTCCGCCAATTATTCGGAGCGGCCCGTCGTCTCGGTTATCAGGTTGACCTGGAACACATAGCCTTTGGCAGTATTCTGGGTGAGGACCGTAAGTTGATGCGAACTCGCTCCGGGGAGTCAGTCCCGCTGCGAGAACTTTTACAGGAAGCCATTGACCGAGCCGGGAAACTGGTCGACGAGAAAAATCCTGCTCTACCGAAAGAGGACGCAGCGGAAATCGCTAAGATTGTTGGTCTCGGTGCCGTCAAATACGCGGAACTCTCCCAGCATAGAATGACCGATTATGTGTTTTCCTGGTCTAAGATGCTCTCTTTCCAGGGGAATACCGCTCCTTACCTGCAGAACGCGTACGTTCGCAGCCGGGCCATATTCAGAAAGTTGGACCAAGCTTTCGAGTTACCGGGCACCATAGTTTTGACCGAACCGGCCGAGCGAACATTGGCGAAAAAGACGCTCCGCTTCGCCGAGGTCGTGCCCTCGGTTCTGGATGGCTTCAAACCTAACGTTTTGGCTAATTTTCTTTTTGAGCTAGCGGCGGATTACCATGTTTTTTACGAACAGTGTCCAGTCCTCACCGCAGAAGGCAGCGCTAAGGCAAGCCGGCTCTTGCTCTGCGATTTGTTTGCCCGGACGATTAAGACCGGTCTCGAACTACTGGGCATCGCGGTCCCGGAACGAATGTAGGTCCCCTGATTATCTCACTCTGTTTGGTATGAGGCTTTCAGGATGGCCGAGATGGTGAGATATCCGGGCTGGCACCGCAAGTAGCTTGCTGATATTTTCTTAGAGATGCTATGAGCCCGCTCGGCAAACACATCAATACAAACTTCGAGGCCGCGCTGCAGTCTCTCCGGAATAACGTCCTCATGATGTCGAGCCTGACTGAGCGTTTGTTCAATTTCGCGATGGAAGGTCTGCTCAAACGGGATAATGATCTTTGCAACCTGGCGATCGCAGATGACGAACAAGTTGATTCGTTGGAAAAAGAAATCGATCGTGAAGGCATCGACTTATTAATTCGGTTTCAGCCGGTAGCTTCCGATATGCGCCAAGTGATATCGGCGATGAAACTCGGCTCTAACCTTGAACGAATCGCCGATCAATCCGTCGCTATTGCGCGACGCGCAAAAAAGTTAAACGCAGAACCGACTGTTCCAGAAATATCACTTCTCGAGCCATTATTCCAGGCAGCACTTGGGATTTTTCGGGACAGTATGCATGCTTACGTCGACGGAAATAACGATTTAGCCCTCACAATGAAGCCTCGCGACCGGGAATTGGATCAGCTCAATGCGGAGGTTGGGGACAAGATGGCGGACCGGATCATGGCGGATGCAAGTCAGGTGAAGTCCTACATCCACATCATTTTGATCGCGCGCGCGCTTGAGCGCTTGGGTGATCACGCCACTAACATTGCCGAGGATGCCGTCTGGGCCAACGAGGCCGAAGACATCCGCCATACCTACGAGCGGAAAACTGAAGAGTGAAATTTAGAAGCAGTTCTTCAATTCAATGTTTGAACCAAACTCCACTCAAAAAACGGCGGTTGTCACGGGAGGCGCTGGCTTTCTCGGTTCGCATCTAAGTGATCGGTTGCTCGCAGAAGGGTTTAGAGTAATCGCCATCGACAACCTTATTACCGGGAACACAGATAATATCGAGCACCTGGCCGGGAACCCGGATTTCAGGTTCATCCGCCAAAACGTCTCGGAGTATGTCTTTGTTCCCGGACCGGTCGACTACGTTTTTCACTTTGCGTCTCCTGCAAGCCCAATCGACTACCTCGAGCACCCAATCCCGACGCTCAAAGTCGGCGCACTCGGTACCCACAACACTTTGGGATTGGCCAAGGACAAAAGAGCGATTTTTCTGCTGGCCTCTACCTCGGAGTCCTACGGAGATCCCTTGGTACATCCGCAAAGCGAAGATTATTGGGGCAACGTCAATCCGATCGGACCCAGAGGAGTTTATGACGAGGCAAAGCGGTTCGCCGAGGCGATGACGATGGCCTATCACCGGTTCCACCGGATTGATACCAAGATCGTCAGGATCTTTAATACCTACGGCCCCCGCATGCGGCTTCGGGATGGCCGGGTCGTGCCGGCGTTTATCAGCCAGGCATTGGCTGGTGAACCTCTCACCGTTTTCGGCGACGGAGGCCAAACTAGAAGCTTCTGTTACGTATCGGACTTGATCGACGGCATTTTCCGCCTGGCCATGTCGGATTATCACGAACCGGTCAATATCGGAAATCCGCAAGAAATGACGATCCTCGATTTCGCTAAGAAGATTCAGGCAATTACCGGCTCGAAAACCGAGATCGTCTTCAGGCCACTTCCTATCGACGACCCAAAAGTACGCCAGCCCGATATCAGCCGGGCGAAACGCCTCCTGGGGTGGCAACCAAAGGTCGACTTTGAATCAGGCATCCGCGAGACCATCGGGTATTTCAAAAGCAAACTGGGCCTCTAAAAGAGACATGGAGTGCTGGAGTAGTGGAGTAATGGAGTACTGAAGAAATTCATTGGAGACGCCTTCCATCCGTCAGGCTACCGCGATTCGGACGAGCAACCTCACCGATACTCCAACCCTCGATTACTCCAGCACTCTACTACTCCATTGTTTGGTTACCCGTTTATGCCTGCAATCGGGATTACAGGTGGAATTGCGACCGGGAAGTCAACCGTTGTCGCCGAGTTGGTTACGGCGTTGCAGGGAAGGCTGGATGTCAGATTTTTCAGTTCGGATTCTGAAGCTCGACGATTGACGGATACGGATTTAGGTGTACAGGAGAAAATTAGATCTACGCTCGGCGCGCAGCTGTTTGACAGCGAGGGTCGCTTGCGGCGGGAGGAGCTTCGGCAACTAGTCTTCCGGAGACCCCAGGCACGAAAGGAGCTTGAAAACATTTTGCACCCGCGTATCCGGGCAGCCTGGCTGGAGCTCATGAAGGGAAAGAACCTTTTATTTGCCGAGATACCATTGCTGTTTGAGACCAAAGCCGAACGATACCTTGACCGGATTCTGGTCACAGCCTGCAGCCGTCAAACTCAAACCCGAAGAATGGTTCAAAAACGCTTGTTAACTGCCGAACTAGCCGAACAAATGTTAAAGGTACAGTTGCCATTAGCCGAAAAGATGGCCCGAGCGGATTATGTGATCTGGACGGATTGCCCGACCGCCATCACGCAGCGCCAGACCTGGCGTTTGGCTGATGAAATCGTCGCGATATATGGACACCCCCGCAACCGCAGCTGAGACCGTTCAGCTGCCCGGCTCACAATATCTTTCTCTGAACGGGACCGTCCTGGAAGCAGAGCGTCTGCACCAGCTGACGCATCCTCAATTGGTCGATCTTGCTCGCGAGTTTAACCTGCGCATCTCTCAAGAACGGACTCGGCATCAGTTTACTTTCGATTTGCTGAAGGCTTACGGCAGCCGCGGTATCAAGCTGCAGGCAGAAGGGATGCTGGAGCTTTCCAACGAAGCCTACGGATTCCTGCGCTGGGAACGCTTTAATTTCACTCCCTGCCCGGAAGACATCTACGTCCCGGCCTCCGTATTAAAACGGTATGGCCTGAGGGCTGGCCATAAAATCAAAGGAGTCGTCCGAGCTCCTCGGGATAAAGAGAAATTCATGGCTCTGGAGGAAATCCTGAGCATCGAAGAGATCCCGATCGAGCAGTGGTCGGAACCCAAGCAGTTTGACCAGCTGACCGCGCTGTTTCCTGATCGCCGCATCTTGCTGGAGAATGAAAAGACCAAGAGTACCAGTGCCCGGGCTGTCGACTTGGTTGCACCGTTAGGCAGGGGCCAGCGAGGTCTCATTGTGGCGCCGCCGCGCGCCGGGAAGACGATCCTGCTCAAGGAGATCGCGATGGCGATCCGGGCGAATTCTCCCGAGATCCATCTGATCTTGCTTTTGGTGGATGAACGACCTGAGGAAGTCACCGACCTGCGCCGCTGCCTGGATTGCGAGATTTTCAGCTCCACTTTCGACGAGGCTCCCGCCCGTCACGTGCAGGTTGCCGAGTTAGTTAGCGAACGCGCCAAGCGCCTGGTGGAATTACGCAAGGATGTGGTCATCTTGCTGGATAGCATTACCCGTCTCGCTCGGGGTTATAATGCTTTGCAGCCGGGCCGTGGCCGCATCATGTCCGGCGGCGTAGAGGCCAAAGCTTTACTCAAGCCCAAGCGGTTCTTTGGTGCGGCCCGAAACGTCGAAGAGGGTGGCAGCCTTACCATACTGGCAACGGCCCTGATCGAGACCGAAAGCCGCATGGACGAAGTGATTTTCGAAGAATTCAAAGGTACGGGCAATATGGAACTCCACCTCGATCGTACCTTAGTCGAGAAGAGGATTTATCCAGCTATCCACATTCTTAAATCCGGTACTAGACGGGATGACCTACTTTATCATCCGGATGAGTTTGCTCGTATTACGGTCTTGAGAAAGAAGTTAGCTCAGCTTCCGGCGATTGAGGCAATGGAGGTGCTGTTAAATACTATTAAAGCAACCAAGACGAATGCAGAATTGCTTCTTTCCGCGTTGCGCTAAAGCCAACTCCCGTAGCAGCGACTCTCCCTATGTTAGATGCACAATATTCCCCTCCTAGCCAGCACTGAAGGATTAGACGCCTGGTGTGCCGGTCACACCGGTTACGAGCGTGTCGCCGTCGATACTGAAGGGGATAGTCTCCATTGTTACTTTGAAAAACTGTGTCTGCTTCAACTTTCTATCCCCGGCCAGGATCTGATAGTTGACCCGTTGCAACCAATTAACTTTGAAGGGTTCAACCGGTTTCTCAGCGAGCGGATCGCCGTTTTCCATGGATGCGATTATGACCTGCGCATGCTACGTCGAGGTACAGGATTTCTTCCAGGGCAGGTGTCCGATACTTATCTCGCTGCTCGCTTGCTCGGCATCAAAGAAGTGGGACTCGCTTCATTAGTTAAAGCTTTTTTTGGTCTGGAATTGCCAAAAGCCTCACAAAAGGCGAATTGGGCTCGCAGGCCGCTTACCTCCGTGATGGTGGCGTACGCCGTCAATGATACCAAATACCTCCTTCCGATCGCCGATCGTCTTGAAGCTGGGCTGCGGGAAGCCGGTCGCTGGGGCTGGTACGAGGAAAGTTGTGCTCGCGCCGTCGCTGCTACCGTTGAGGACCGGCAGCGGGATCTGGAACGCGTCTGGAAAATCGCCGGCAGTTCGGGACTGGAGCCTCGCGGCCTAGCTATATTGCGCGACCTCTGGTTCTGGCGAGACGGCGAAGCGCAGACAGCCGATCGTCCAGCGTTTCAAATCATGCGGAACGAAGAGCTAATTGACTTGGTAAAAAGCGCGACTTCCGGCGAGCGAATCAAATATCCGCCCTGGTTGCCTTCGTCTCGGCGGCGCCGGCTTGAGCAAACGGTCGAACGTGCTCTGAATCTCCCGGAATCCGAATGGCCGGCACGGCCAAAATCGGTCCGTTTTCGCTCTACCCCTGAACAGGAACAACGCCTGGAGCAGTTACGCACAAGACGAGATAACCGTGCCAAAGACCTGGGGTTGGATCCGGCAATTATCGCTCCGCGCAGTGCTCTCGAGGCGATTTCCCGCCAGCCCCACTCTGCTCCGGAAATCCTTATGACCTGGCAACGCGAACTCCTGGGGCTGGAGGACTGACGCCGCCCTCTCCGCCCGGGCGAATCCGGCCGCCGGGCACCCTGGAGGGGAGACGCTTCGGCGGTTGCCGCCTACGCCCTCGCGTATTGGCACTCGTCGGCATCGCACAACAATTCACTATGCCAAAGCCGGCACGTTCCAAAACGGCTCCCCTCCAAAAAACGTCGTCCGAATTTCAACCTGTCCCTCCAATTTGGGGTTTGTCATTTGGCATTTGTTGCGGTATTTGTCGGGACCACCGTGAAAATGAACTTAACCCCCAATCTTTCGGGCAAGCCTCGTTCCGGGTTGATTTCATTTTATTCCTTCTATTTTTGGTGGCGCTTTACCGGCTTCTGAGCTGCGCCTAACTCGTTTAGATAGACGCATTTAATTCCTCAGAAAGCTGGAACTCAACCTCCCGCCATGTCTACTTCTGTCTCTATCCCACCGCCCAAATCCAAGGCTGTATCCCAGATGGACCAGTCACCTTTACTGGCGGGAGGCAGCCAAAAAAGTTGCGAACCAGTAATTCCACCCCAGACTGGAGAAGCTTTAGCAATGATTATTATTACCCGACCAGACGCTACCGAAGAACAGATCGGTCATATTGTTTCCAGAATCCGCGACTGGGGGCTGAAGGCGGAGGTCAGCCGTGGCGAGATGCGTGTCGTTATCGGTGTTATCGGACCGGAGGACAAAATACGGGAGAAACCTTTAGGTGTTTTCCCCGGGGTCGAGTCAGTAACTCCGGTATTGAAACCTTACAAACTGGTTTCATACGAGTTTCGGGGCACTTCTTCGAAGGTTAAAATCGGCGATGTCGTCCTCGGAAATAAGGACGTCGTAATCATGGCAGGTCCATGCTCGGTCGAAAACGAGGGCCAAATCACCACGATTGCTAACTCGATCCGCAAAGCAGGTGCAAGGATCCTCCGAGGAGGCGCTTTTAAGCCTCGCACTTCTCCATATAGCTTCCAGGGATTGGGTAAAGTTGGGCTACAGCTTTTGGCTGAAGCTCGAAAGGAATCGGGGCTACCTATCATTACGGAAGTGATGGATACCAAAGACCTCGATCTGGTCTGCGAATATGCTGATTGTCTTCAGGTCGGTGCGCGTAACATGCAGAATTTCTCCTTGCTCCGGGAAGTGGGAAGAACCCGGCTTCCAGTGATGCTCAAAAGAGGTATGGCTGCCTCGATAAAAGATCTACTGATGAGCGCTGAGTACATCTTGAGTGAAGGGAATTTCAATGTTCTTCTCTGTGAACGCGGCATTCGGACGTTTGAGACAATGACGCGAAACACGTTAGACCTGAACGCGGTACCGGTTTTGAAATCAGAGACCCATCTGCCAATTGTGGTGGATCCGACGCACGGCATCGGTATACGTCAGTTTGTGCCCGCTATGGCATTAGCAGCGGTCGCGGCTGGAGCGGACTCGATCATGGTCGAAGTACACAACGCCCCTGAATTGGCCAAGAGCGATGGCGAGCAGTCCCTTCTTCCGGCCGAGTTTGTCGATCTAGTTGGCAGGATTCGCGCCGTTGCCGAAGCAGTTGGCCGGGCTGTATGAAACCCAGAACGCTGTTCTTTGGTATCCCTGCCACCCAGCCGTCGCTCGCTTACTTGGGAAACCGCGCAAATTTCTCGTTTGAATCTCGAATCGCCAACCGCCGGCCGGTGTATCGACTTTGTGGGATAGTACTCACTCTTTATCTTGGTGTGGGATTAGCATTGGCTGAGACCAAGAACTATCAGGCAGTGATCAATAAGGCTTCGCGCGATCTCGCCGAAGGAAAGCTCGACGAAGCCGCCACCCAAGCAGCTGTAGCCCGGAAGCTGGATCCGGACAATCCGTTGACCACGAATCTGCTGGGCGTGATCGCTATCCAGAAGAAGGATTATAGGGAAGCGGTGGCCCAACTGAACCGAGCTATTGCGGTCGACCCAAAGTTTGAAATCGCCAAATTCAATCTAGCGGACGTGCTGATGCTCCAAGGTGACTATGAGGGCGCCCAATCCCTTTTAGATGAGCTCCGGCAGGTCGAGCCCAACTCCGAGGTCTTGCAATTTAAACTCGTGCTTGCCTACGTGCTTGCTAATAAGACAGAAAAGGCTTCTGCTCTGATTGACCAGATGCCCTTTCCCGGGAAGACACCCGCCTATTATTACGCTCGTGCGGCATTCTGGTTGAAGAGAGGTTTGGAAAA
>JAFAVN010000371.1 GCA_019242435.1 Verrucomicrobiota bacterium
CGTTCGCCAACGCGCGAGTCGGTACTGTGTAAACCGCCTGGCCTTTGAGCGACTCGTAAAGCAGCTCGAAAATGTACGTCTTCCCAGACCCCGTCGGTGCCTGTACCACCACGTCGACTCCTTCCCGCAACAGCTTAACCGCATCCTGTTGCCATTTATCTGGGATGATCAGATTGACCATCGCACCTCAAGCTCGCTCGAAGCTCGCTTATGACAAATGACAAATGTCTACCGACCTGACCTTTGTCCGTCGGTATATCTCATCAGCTTTTTCATCGCGTCCATGGCCCCTCCGGCCTCAAACGCTCCTTTTTTCATCTGTCATTTGTCATAAGCGAGCTTCGAGCGAGCTTCTGGCGAGTACGGAGTTCAGCGTACCAAGTCTCAATTTCGGCTTGCGGATAATGCAGGTATTCAGTCACGGCTTCGGTAATATCAATTTCGCCCACTCGAACCCGAGGCAGAAAAACCGTCGTAAAAAGCGTGAGATGCGGGCGCGCGGTTTCAAGCTCGCGTTGAATGATCCGGCCAAGCGGCCCGGTACCTTCGTGGAACTCTTTTTCGCTCAGTGCGGATACGACATCTGCAACGGGATATTCTACTCGCCTCAGTTCGGCCGTCCAACGTCCGTCGCTCCAGCAGAGCAGGCCGTAGGCCGCCCTCGGATCACCATCAAACGGGAAGCCGACGGAGCCAACATTAAACACGAAAGTTCCATCGATCTGGCGGGACAAAGGGATGTGGGTATGGCCGCAGCACAGGACCTGGGGAGGAGTCACTCCCAACATCTCTTTGGCTTTCTCCGGAGTGGTAGATGGAAAGAAGCCTTCCGCGTTGGACCGGGGTGAGCCGTGGGCAACACACACCTGCGATCCGTCTGGACCCTCGGCCGCTATCGCGATTGGCAGCGATTTCAGGTGAGGAACTGTCTCGGCTACCTGTTGTGCCGTCCAGCGGGCAGGTTGCCAGGAATAGCTATCGATCAGATCCACCCCTCCTACTGGCGTGCTTTGGATAATTACATAGTCCTCGTGATTGCCTCGGAGTAATGCCCATCCAAGAGCATATAGCCGGTACGTGACCTCGCGAGGAAACGGTCCCCGGTTCTGAAAATCACCCGCTACAATGACCCGGTCTGGCTGGGTTAATTCCAGGTCTGCCACGACCGCCTCCAATGCCAAGGCGTTCGCATGAATATCTGCCAGAATCGCGATCCGCATCGCCGACCAATCACCTTTGGGTTAAGCCCTCGGTTTCAATGAATTCGAGCGCTTTGCTGAAACTCATCCGGTCTAGGTAATGGGCCAGCATTGGATGAGCGTCTGTCGGCAGATTGGACTTCAAGTGATCGATTTTCTCCGAAGCCTCACGAATTTTTGCCAGGTGTGCAGCTGGGTTCTCTCGCAGATTCCGATCTTGAATCACCTCGATACGTTCTCGGAGTGCCTGAGCCAATTCTGCATAAAACTCCCCCATGCCGCAATGTTAACCAGGCGCGTAGTCGATCAAGATTTTGTTTTTGACTGCAAGAGGAGATTCGCAAACGGTCAGGGGGTTGGGCTGAATAGCTCGCACGTTTCTCTAGAGAGGCCTCGGCAGATGCTGTGCCCTCTGGACAGGTTCGAGCTATTCAGGATAGCAGATAGCAAATGGCAGATCCTGGAAAACGACTGGTTGGCAACGACGCTTATCTGCGATCTGCTACTTGCTATCCTGGATTTGCCCTCGTCTTCCTGGTCTGGTTGTGCTGAATCATTTTGTCAAAACTCATTCTCGTCCGCAGGTCGCCCTGCTGATCGAAACCTCCAACGCCTATAGCCGGGGTTTGCTGAGAGGCATCCGGGCTTACATGCGAGAGGGATCAGATTGGGAGATCCATTTTACGGAGCAGGGTCGGGGAGATGAGCCCCCTCCCTGGTTTCATAACTGGAAAGGGAATGGCATCATTGCGCGCATTGAGAACATGCGCATCGAAGATGCTGTGGTTAAGGCGAATGTGCCGGTGGTAAACGTCAGCACGGCTGATTTACGCCGTAATTTTCCGAGGGTAGCCAGCAGCAGCGAAGGAGTTAGCCGGGTCGCTGCCGAACACCTTCTGGATCGGGGTTTCCAGTCTTTTGGTTTTTGCGGTGACGCGAGGTTCGATTGGTCATTCCGCCATGAACACAATTTCCGGCGTTATCTCGGGGCAGCCGGTTTCCAGGTTGAAGTGTTCGGTACCACACCTGGAGATGCAGAAGATTGGCTGCGTGAACAGGATAAGCTGATCCGCTGGGTAGGAAACTTACCAAAACCAATCGGGATCTTTGCTTGTTATGATATCCGGGGACAGCAACTCCTGGATGTCTGCCGGCAGTTAGCCGTGCGCGTACCGGATGAGGTTGCTGTGATAGGGCATCACAACGACGAGTTGCTCTGTGAATTGTGCGATCCGCCGCTCTCCAGTGTTATTCCGAACGCCCGCCGCGCCGGTTACGAAGCCGCCAGACTGCTCAACCGTCTCATGAAGGGCGAAACGGTTGGCGCTCTCGCGAAATATATTGAGCCGATTGGCGTATTTGCCCGGCGCTCCACCGACCGTATCGCAGTCGAGGATAATCAAATCGCGGGCGCCCTCCGCTTTATCCGAGACCACGCCTGCGACGGTATCAGCGTGGAAGATGTTCTGCGGACCGTGCCAGTTTCCAGGACCGTTCTCGAACGGCGCTTCCAAAAACTGCTGGGCCGCTCTCCGTATGAAGAAATTTTGCGGTTGCGCATTGAGCGCGTAAAAGAGTTGTTGACTACGACTGATCTGTCGATCGCAGAGATCGCCAGACAGCTTGGTTTTTCCGGGGTGGAGTATCTCAGTGCGCTGTTCAAAAAGAAATCCGGCATGTCGCCGCGCGAATTCCGGCGAACAGTGGCGGTCAGGTGACGGCGATGAAAGGCGCCCGCGCCCGGCTTAGCGCTCGAAAACCCATGCGCGGCCCGCGGCCTAGCATTGCCTCCGCACCATCTGGAGGGG
>JAFAVN010000595.1 GCA_019242435.1 Verrucomicrobiota bacterium
CAGCAGGGTACCTCGTTTCTGTGACATTGCGGTAGTTAAGGAGGACTATGCCGGGTCGGTAAATCACTGGGTTTTGCGGCTAGGCGGCCAGTCGGTGCAGAATGTTGTCTGTTTTCGTCACGGATTCCTCCCTGCGAACCAGGTCCCATTATTCGGGGAGCCTCGCCCTGGCGGCGTTCGGTTAGAAGCCGAGGTTTTCGCATCTACCGGGACAGGCAAAATTTCCGTCTTGGCGCTCCGCGCCAGGCGCAGCGTTAGCCGCTCGTGCAAGGCGTTCCCACTTGCCACGGGCTCTAGCCACTGCTCTTTTGATTCAAGAATTAAAATTTGTCCAACTAACCGGCGCCGCTATGAGCTCACGTTCAAAAACATTCGATGGCATTGAAATCAAAGGCCCCATCTCCGAACCATTCCTGGAGATCTTGACTCCAGAGGCGCTGCGATTTGTGGCCCGATTGCAGCGGGAGTTCAATGCCCGTCGAAAGGATCTGCTCCAGCGCCGGGAACAGCGTCAGGCCGAGATCAATGCCGGAAAGAAACCTGACTTTTTACCGGAAACCGCCCATATCCGGAACAGTGACTGGACGGTTGCGCCGATCCCGACCGACATTCAGGATCGCCGGGTTGAAATCACCGGTCCGACCGACCGGAAGATGGTAATTAATGCGCTGAACTCTGGAGCAAAAGTGTTCATGGCTGATTTTGAGGATGCCAATGCCCCGACCTGGAGCAACCTGATCGAAGGGCATATCAACCTGAAGGAGGCAATCCGGCGCACCATCGAGTTTACCAGCCCTGAGGGAAAGGGATATCGGTTGAAGGACGAGGTCGCGGTGCTCTTCGTCCGGCCGCGCGGCTGGCATCTCGTAGAAAAGCACCTTTTAGTTGACGGAGAACCAGTGGCCGGTGGCCTCTTTGATTTTGGGCTGTACTTTTTTCACAATGCTAAGGAGCTCCTGGCCCGCGGCACCGGCCCCTATTTCTATTTACCTAAGATGGAGAGCCACCTGGAGGCGAGGCTGTGGAATGATGTGTTCATCCTGGCTCAAGATGAGCTAGGCGTTCCGCGTGGCTCAATTCGGGGCACCGTCCTGATTGAGACGATTCTGGCGGCGTTCGAGATGGATGAGATCCTGTACGAACTGCGCGATCACTCTGCCGGTCTGAATTGCGGGCGTTGGGATTACATATTTAGCTGTATCAAACGCTTCCGCAATAACCCGGACTTCATTCTTGCCGATCGAGCGCTTGTGACCATGACTACGCATTTCATGCATTCTTATTCGCTTCTCTGCATCAAGACCTGTCATCGTCGCGGTATCCACGCCATGGGCGGAATGGCCGCCCAGATTCCGATCAAAAACGACGAAAAAGCGAACGCGGAAGCCTTCGCGAAAGTCATCGCGGACAAGGAACGCGAGGCGAACGACGGACACGACGGTACCTGGGTTGCCCACCCGGGGCTGGTCCCGGTGGCACTGGAAGCTTTCGACGCCGCAATGAAGACTCCCAACCAGATCGTTCGAAAACGGGAAGATGTTACCGTAACGGCTGATGACCTGCTGCGTTTCGGTCCGGAAGAACCAATCACTGACGCCGGTCTCCGGACTAATATCAGTGTCGGAGTTCAATATTTAGAAGCATGGCTGCGAGGGTCCGGCGCAGTGCCGATATTCAACCTTATGGAAGACGCTGCCACTGCTGAGATTTCCCGGGCGCAGGTCTGGCAATGGATCCGCAGTCCCAAAGGTCGATTGTCCGATGGACGAAAAGTGACACCTGAGCTCTTTAAACAAACCCTGGCCGAAGAGCTGAAAAAAATTGAAACCATGGCTGGCGGCCAGCGATTTCAATCCGGCCGTTATCAGGAAGCCACCGATCTGTTCAGTAAAATCACAACTGATGATGATTTCGTTTCTTTTCTTACGTTGCCGGGCTACGAGCGGCTGAATTGAAAGGCTCACAATTCGCGGTTCACCGTGCTAGGTTCGCTGTTGAACCTGGCGTCCCCTACAACCAGAGCTGAACGAACGTTAATCGAGATGCGATCTTGCGAACAAATAATCCAAGGACGATAAAGAAGATCCCGAACCGCAAATCGCAAACCCTCATGCTCATCGATTTATCCAGCCGCGCTAAACTTCGAGTAAAAGGCACGGACCGGGTTCGGTTCCTAAACGGGCAGCTGACAAATGATGTTACTCAAGCCCAACCAGGGACGACCGTTCACGCCTGCGTCCTCACTGTTAAAGGTAAACTCTGCGCCGATCTATTCGTTACACCGTTGCCCGACTCCTTTATCCTGGATTGCCATTCGGACGTTCGAGGTTCACTTTTCTCTCGATTGGAGCGGTACCTCGTGGCGGACGACGTCGAGATTGTTGACGAAACCGACCAGCTATCCTTGTTCCATATCCTAAATCCGGTCATACCCGAGGCAGTACTGCCTGAAGGCACGGTCTCGCGCTCTGATCGTTTCGGGTCGGAGGGGCGTGACTTGTTGGTGCCGGTTGCATTTAAGAATCTTGTTCCAAAGTTAGTGAAGGAGTCCCCAATGGAGCCGGCGGCAATAGAAACGTTGCGAATCGAGCGCGGGATTCCGGAATGGGGCCGGGAGCTGAGCGAAGACGTAATCCCAAACGAAGCTGGTCTGGACGAAAGCGCCATCAGTTACACCAAAGGTTGCTACCTAGGCCAGGAAGTGATCAGCCGGATAAAAAGCCTTGGGCACGTCAACCGGCACCTATGCAGTATCCAGTTAACAGAGGGCCAAGAGCTTCATGCCGGCGACAAGCTGGTAGACCCCGCTGGCCGGCAGATCGGAACCGTCACCAGCGCGATCCATAGCGCCGCCGGCAACAATTGGATCGGCCTGGCGTACTTGAAGCGCGGCTTCGGTCAGCCAGGCTCTCGTTGCCGAGTACAATCAGCCAATAGTTCCGACTTGATTGGGAGCGCAGAAGTCCGCAGCCTTCCGGTCATCCAAGAATGAAACGATTTATCGCTCTCCTTTTTGTCTTTACCGTAACCGCTTCCCCAATTTTTGCCGCCCAGGTCGCCGTATTCGATGTTCAATGGAAAGAGGGTAAACAACGTCAGACGCGCAGCTTCGCCATTGGGTTTGACGAACAAGCGGCGCCTTACACGGTTTATAATTTTAAGAAATTGGTTAATCAAAGGTTCTATGTAAAAACCACAATCCACCGCGTGATCCCCAATTACCTCGTGCAAGGGGGCGACCCGCTCACCAGGAAAAACGACCGAAACATAATGGGAACTGGTGGTCCGGGTTACACATTACCGCCCGAAATCCGGCTTAAGCATGTACGCGGTGCCGTGGCCATGGGCGCTCTCCCGGCAAAAGTAAATCCCAAGCTGGAATCCAATGGCAGCCAATTCTATATCTGCTTGACCGGCATTTCCTCCCAGGACGGCAAAGACACCGTGTTCGGTCACGTCGTGGCAGGGATGGACGCGTTAATTGAGATCAGCCACGCCATAGCCGATACCAATAATAACCCCATCAATCCTATCGTGGTAACCCGGACTTATCTGATCGATGAATCGAAGCTGGGCAGCCAGACGACGAGATTTTAAGATTCGATCTTCGCGATTTCTTTGCTGCCGGCACTGCCCGGCCGGTTTTGGAGACCTCAATACTACGGAAAGAACCATCGCGTACAGGCGTTCGGTGGTTGTGGATACGGCTTGCGGGTGCCGCAGTTCCGGACACCGAATCCGGGGTAAAAACCGCTTGCAGTGCTTTCGGTGGAGTCCTATATAGACTGCTCGCGAATTTCGCCTTGGCTATTCTGCGGTCTGTTCGACCGCAACCTGAACGGTGCATGGCGAACCGCGAACCAGTCACGGGTAGGTACCGAAGCGGCCAAACGGGGCAGACTGTAAATCTGCTGGCTTTACGCCTTCGCTGGTTCGAATCCAGCCCTGCCCAATCCCTTTTCTAAAGCCACTCTTCGGCTACCAGAGCCGATCCGCAGACATAGGCAGGTCCAAATGTCGATTACTGCAAACAACGCCATACGACTGTATGCCATAAACCGGTCATTTTTGACACTTTTTGACACTCGAGACAGCGAAAGGTTATCCCGGCTGCTAGTTAGAACCACGAAGGCCTGGCACCCGGGAAGCGGTGACCTTCGAACGCAAGAACCGCTGAACGGCCAACTCGACCACCACTGCAACCGGTACGCCCAGCTCGAGCGCACCGGCTCTAGAGAGAGAGAGACGAAAGAGAACAAATGCTTGACCAGGCTATCGATGATGCACAACAAAATCGTGGAGCTTAACAGTCCTTACTGAAAGCCAAGAGGTGATCGGTACGCTTGCTGGTTGCCTCCATCCTTATCGGAGGACCCATGCCTGACGATTCTCAATCGAAACCTATCAGCCCAATATCGGACCTGACCGCTCTTGAGTTTATTGCGCATTATCTCTATCGGACTAACAGCGTTTTTGAGTGGGAGTTTGTCACTCTTGGGATTGTGCAGGCTGAGCATTCCGAAGCAGACTTGGAAAACCAAATTCGAGCTTTCGAGCAAGTAGTGGCCCGGGATCCGACAGCAGAGTATTTTCAGCACTCGATTCGTTCTGCGCAGTATAATCTGGAATGGGTCCGCTTCGAACGGTCGATTTACGGTGACAGCTTTTTGCATATGGCTGCTGCTGCCCTCGCCGCGAGCATCATCTCCATTGCTCATCAAGGGATACGACTAGGAGAGCGGCGTGGAAATGCCAGCATCGATCGGATGGTTCAATCTCCCTACCGTTTACGAGAGTTCGTTGAACTTTCTCGCGCTCACGGTGCTCATTTCTGGGAAAAAGTCAGTGACGCTAAGACTGAGCGACTTG
>JAFAVN010000014.1 GCA_019242435.1 Verrucomicrobiota bacterium
CGCCGACAAAGTTGTCCACTCGCAAAGCGGCTCCTCTCCAGGGCGTTGGATTTCCCCCCAAGCGCGCTGGGTTTACCCCCAAGCGCGTTGGGTTCCCCCAGCGCGTTGGGTTTCCGCACACGTTGGCGGCGGTCCCGTCGCGTTTCCGGCGCTCTCGCTCGTTCTTGCTCGTTCCCTTGCACTTGGGGGGATCGTGCGGTTTAATTAGCCCGATCGGCATGAACTGCTTTGTCTTGTTGTTGCATCCTATCCTCGCCCAGACTGTTCAACCTTCTCCTACAGCCGGGCAGGCACAGGAAACCGTCCTTCGATTAATCCAGGCAGGGGGCTGGGTGATGGTGCCGCTCATTGGCGCATCCATCCTCACGTTGACCCTGATCCTGGCCTGTTTTTTGACCCTGCGCCGGGGCGCAGTCGTTACCCGGCGATACATGGATACGGCCGACGCCCTCCTCCGGAAGCGCGATTACACCGGCCTCATCGCGGTCTCCAACCGGCATTCGAGCGCAATCGCCCGGATCACGGCTCATACTCTCGATTTCGCTATCAAACATCCCTCCGCGCCGCCTTCCGCGATCCGAGAGGTAGCAGAAACCGAAGGCACACGCTTCAGTAGCAGCCTGAATCAGCGAATCGTTTACTTGGCGGATCTGGCCACGTTATCACCGATGCTTGGGCTGCTGGGCACCGTGGTAGGCATCATTAATTCATTCGGAGTTCTCGCCGGTAACACCAATCAGCCGCGGCAAGTTTTATTGGCAGGCGGCGTTGCTCAAGCGCTGGTTGCTACTGCCGCCGGTCTTGTTGTCGGCATCTCTGCTATGGCATTTTATTCTTTGTTTCGGGGAAAAGTCACCTCTATGGTCTCCGACCTGGAAGCGGCTACCACCCACATTGTCAATATTCTCGCTACTCAACGATCCCGCCGCACCGAGCCTTCCGGAGTCCTGGAAAACGATGACGTCTAGAGCACAATGAATTTTCGAAACCAGGCTGAGCCCCGTGTCCTCGGCTTCATGATCGCGCCGATGGTCGACATTCTTTTGGTGATCCTTGTCTTTTTTATCGTAACCTGGAATTTCGCCCTGGCCGAAAACGAGCTGGATGTGCGAGTACCGAGCGCCACCAAGGCTAACGAACCACAACCGTATGTCGGCCAGGTCGTTATTAATGTAAAAGCAGACGGCGCCATCGTGGTGAATCGGCAGACCAAATCGCCTGCAGAATTGTTGGACCAATTGAAACAGCTTGCCCAGCTATACCCGGATCAAGCAGTTATAGTGCGCGGCGATGAGGCCGTTGATTACAAGCATATCGTCGAAGTACTAGATATCTGCCGGCAAGCTGATATCTGGAATGTGGCCTTCGCCACCGGAAGAGTAGAGCAGTAATGGCGGAGAGCAGTAGGCCGTTAAGCGTCGGTTGGAACCGAACAAAACTGAGAGGAGGCAGGAAAAGAAACGTGATATTAGGCCGGATAGAGGTCTCGGTAATCTGCGCAATTTTTTTGAGCCAGGGTGCTTTTGCGCAGGTGGTCCGCAGGGCATTACCAGCCACTAGTCCGACTCCCGCACTGGATGAGGCGCCGCGGGCATTGCCAGTAAATCCAGTGCAACCTCCAACGGTCAATCAACAATCGATCCTGGAGCAAGGAATCGATACGCGCAGTTCAGTTCCCCAGAACAATGCCAGTTCATACGGCAGTTCGGCCGAGCCGGATAAGCGAACCCGCGATAAAATTTCCAGCGATGAGATCCGTCTCAGTCCTGGGGGCGGTAGTGAAAATGCAGCCGACCCGGCAAAAGCGCAACTGGCGGTGGCAGACGGTCTTTACGTTCGCAAACTCTACGATTTAGCGGCGCCTGAATACGAGAAATTTCTTGGAGAATACCAGGACGATTCCGGACGGCCGTCCGCCATGTATCGCCTGGCCGATTGCTATGCCAAGATGGGCCAGCAAGCTCCGGCACTTAACACTTACCGAATGCTGATTAATGAAGTTCAGACCGGTGAGTTCGTGGGTAGCGCCGCCTTCCGATTAGCATCCCATGCTTTTGATGAAAGGGATTATCTGACGGCCGCGCCGCTTTATGAAAAAGCCTATGACAATAGTAAGTCAGCCGAAGTTAAGATTACGGCACGCTATTACCAGGCAAAAAGTTTGGAGCTGATGGGCCGTAAAACCGAAGCCCGAACAGTCTACGAAGAGGTGGCTAGCACGAACCAGAATAATCCGTTCCGCGATGCCGCCCGATTGTCGGTGGCTTATTACGCGCTGGAAGCCGGCCAGAAAGAGTCGGCTTTCGAATTGTTTCGCAGCTTATCTTCCGACGCAGTAAAGCCCTCAGTCAGAGCGCAGGCGTTGGTCCGTGCCGGTATTATCGGTGAAGACCTCAAAAAGAAGGATGAAGCCGAGCAACTGTTCAAAACTGCCATTGGCCTGAACGCGGAAGGCAAGTGGAAACAAATTGCTCAGCTGGAACTCATGAAAATCGAGTATGACGGCGACAAGTTTGGCCAGGTACTAGATTCTTATGCGAAAAATTTGAACGCGTTAGGGGAGGAAACAAAGCCAAGTGTATTATTAATTGCCGCGAACTCTTACCGGCAACTGGGCAAACAGAGCAAAGCGTTAGAATTGTACGGCCAGCTGATCCGGCAATACCCAGCCACACCGGAGGCTGCTGACGCTCGCTACCAACGTCTGGTCTCCCTGGACCAGATAAAGGATCCGACGCTAGTCAAAGAAGCAGATACCTATCTGGCAATGAGCCCACCTAAGGAGCGGGCCGACAAAGCGTTGTTTCTGAAGGCGCAAGCTCTCCTGCAGCAAAATCAATTCGCATTGGCCGCAAAGCTCTATGCTAGTCTCACTAACTCCTCGCTTCCAGATGCCTTCAGGCCGGACTGTTACTACGCAGCCGGTTACGCTTTCAGCCAGGTTCATAACGGTCCGGCGGCGATCCAGGCTTTCACCGGACTAATCGAGCATTATCCCGATTACAAGGTTGTTCCTAAGGCCTTACTCAAACGAGGGCTCCTTTACCAGGAGTCGAAAAATTATTCCTCTGCGCTCAACGATTTCTCCAAAATCATTGAGCAATACCCAGATATGCCGGAGTGCGAAACTGCCTTGTTGGAGAAGGGCCTGACTCTCGGGCAGCAAGGCGAATATCAGCAGATGAGCGACACGTTTTCGGAGCTCCTAAAAAAATTCCCCAATAGTTCCGGTGCGGCTCAGGCTAATTACTGGATAGGCTGGGCTGACTTTGACGCGAAACGGTATCAGGACGCCATCGCTCCCCTATCGCTGGCACGGAAAAAAAACCCGGCCGAGTACGGCGAGAAAGTGGCGCTTCGTTTGATCTTTTGCCATCAGACGCTCGGTCGCCTGGACGATACCGCTACGGAACTGAACAACTTCGTCCAACCCGATGCGAAGCGAGTTAGCCTGGTGTCAGAAGCTTGCGCTTGGGTCGGACAGAAATATTTCGAAGCAAAAGACTACGATAAATCGGCCAAATTCCTGAGCTTGCTTACATCCAACACGCCGGCTGACAAAGTCGATAAAACCGTTTGGATTATTCTCGGGCGC
>JAFAVN010000074.1 GCA_019242435.1 Verrucomicrobiota bacterium
TCGGAGCGAATGGACAAGCGCAAGCTATGCATAATTTTCAATCCGGGCGCCAAAGGGGAAAAGGCGGCTTTGCAGGAAGCTGAGCTGCGTGACCTCGTCGGAGAAGCGCCGATTTTGACCGGAACTGATGCCGAGATGATCCAGGCATCAGCGGCCGCGGCGGTGCAAAACGGTTACGATCCGATTATCGCCGCCGGCGGAGATGGCACCGTGAATGCCGTAGTCAACGGCATCGCGGGTGCCGACGTGACCTTCGGCGTCCTCCCCGTGGGGACAATGAATGTTTTTGCGTACGAAGTAGGCATACGTTCGAATCAGTTGCGGAAAAGCTGGGAAATGCTTCAGGAAGGAGAACCCAAGATGGTTGATCTGGCGCTTGCGAACCGGAGATATTTTGTCCAATTGGCCGGGGTCGGGTTGGATGCGCTTACTGTCCAGGAAACCAATTCGCGGATGCGCAAAACTATTGGCCCCGTCAGTTACGTCTTCGCGGCTGCACAGGCCATTGGCCGTCCCGCACCGATGATCGGTTTGCAATTCGCCGATGGCTCCGAGAGTTCCGGCTGTTTTGTTTTAATCGGAAACGGCCGGTTTTATGGTGGTCCGATTGCCCTGTTCAGGGACGCCAGGAATGATGACGGCCTGCTCGACATCCTGGTCTTCAAGCACCAGACTTATCTGGACATTTTCCGCTACTTACAAGGCATTTTGATCGGCAACCATATCGAAATGCCGGATATCGAATACCGGCAAACGCCATCACTCCGGGTACTGAGTGATCCGACCGTCCCCCTTGAACTTGATGGCGATGTGGCCGGTTCGACGCCCGTGGAGTTCAGGATCGCCCGGGAACAACTACGGGTCTTAACGTTACCGGGCTAGGCGCCGGCCGCTTTTCCGCCGGAGGACGATCAACTATTTGTCATTTGTCATTTTATCATTGCGGAGCTTCACGAAGGCGCACGATGAACTGGATTCAGTGGGGTGAAAGATTAGAGCCGGAGGCGGTGGCACAGATGGTGACGGCAAGTCAACTGCCGATCGCTGTTTCTGGAGCGCTCATGCCGGATGCGCATGTCGGGTACGGCCTGCCGATAGGCGGTGTCCTGGCAACCGAGAACAGTGTTATTCCATTCGGAGTCGGCGTGGATATCGCTTGCCGGATGAAAATGAGCGTTCTGGATTGGAAACCGAGCTTGATCACAGGGATGCGTGACCGCCTGGCGAACGTCCTGGAGGCGGAGACCAGATTTGGCGTGGGCTCAACTTTTAGACAGCCGCGCAGTCATCCCATCATGGATGAAGATTGGGCGGTTTCTCCGGTTACTTTGCGGTTACGCGACAAAGCCTGGAAACAACTTGGCACCAGCGGGTCCGGCAATCATTTCGTCGAATTCGGGGTCTTAACCGTCCCACAGGCGGTACTGGGGTTGTCCGCCGGCCAATACGTCGCCCTGCTCAGTCATAGCGGCTCTCGAGGAACCGGGGCAGAAATTTGCAATTTTTACAGTAAACGGGCCCGAGACCGGCATCCTGACCTACCCAAGGATTTACAGCGTTTAGCCTGGCTATCTTTAGATGAGGCAGACGGCCAGGAGTATTGGGCCGCTATGAATTTGATGGGTCGTTATGCAGCCGCGAATCATGCGCTGATTCATCGCGAGGTCACCCGCAAACTGGGTGTAGCCGTTCTTCTGGATGTTGAGAACCACCACAACTTCGCGTGGAAAGAAAGCCACATGATCGGCGGAGTGGAACGCGAGGTTATCGTTCACCGAAAAGGAGCCACACCGGCTGGCCCCGGCGTTCTGGGTATCATTCCCGGTTCCATGGCGACGCCCGGCTTTCTCGTTCGGGGCAAGGGCGAACCACGTTCTTTGCACAGTGCGGCTCATGGCGCCGGACGGCTGATGAGCCGGACCAAGGCAATGCAGAGTTTTAGCTGGAGCGACGTCCGAAAGCTTTTGGCCGCCGCCGGTGTTGACCTCTTGAGCGCCGGCCTGGACGAGGTGCCTGGGGTCTACAAAGATATCCACGCTGTTATGGCGGCACAGTCTGACCTGGTCGAAATGCTCGCCCGGTTCGACCCGAAGCTGGTGAAAATGTGTCCCAGCGGTGAACGGCCCGAGGATTAATGTGCAAGGTTCAAAGCTCTAAGCTTAAAGTTGTTTTGCGGACGCGATGCCTCTGAACTTCAAACCTTAAACTTCGAGCTTTGAACCTTGCACATTAATCCTAAGATGAACCTGATCTACTACTACGACGTTTGCTCAATGTGGTGTGCGCTGGGTGATGAAGTTCTTGCTGCCATTCAGAAGCGGTATGGAGCAAGAGTGCCGATCAGCCGGAAAATAGCCTTGATCAATAATGGGGAACCCATGGAGGCCGGTCTGGAGCAGGAGAAATGGTACTATGACCGTTGTGATTCTGTGACGGGACGGCGGTTTAACCATGAATGGATAGAGAAAAGCGGGCAATCAACCTGGGTGCCGAACGCCATAATTCAGATCGCTGAAGACCTCGGGCGAGGTGACATAGTCCGCGACGCTCTAAAGAACGAGGGATTGCTGGGTGGCAAACCGATCCTGCGCCGCGAAGTGGCGATCGATCTGGCCGCAAAGGCATCGGGACTCAGTCCTTCTGTATTAGCGAACTCGTTGGATGCCGAGAAAACAAAGGCGACAATTCGGGCTAGCACCGATGAGTTCAACCTCTTGCCGGTGAATCAGCGGCCAACGTTCCTTTTGCGCAGCGCGATAGAAGATACGGTATTGCTCAGCGGCATTTACCGGCCGGAGCCGGTCCTGGCGTCTATTGATGCCATGATTTCGGATGAAGATGCCTACGACCGGTTCCGAGCAAGTCACCCGCCTATGCCAGTGACGACTGGCGGTTAGGTTAGCAGACGGCAGGCCTATAAGAAAAATCATTGTCGCCGTGACTTCTTTGGGATTAAAAACAAGAAGAGGTTAATCGAGGTGGACGATAGGCGATCTAAGGAACCAGGGGGTGAGATGCAGTTCCATACAACGCGATGGGACTTGGTTTTGCAGTCCGGCGATGT
>JAFAVN010000331.1 GCA_019242435.1 Verrucomicrobiota bacterium
AGATAGAGCCGAGCCTGGCTGCTGCGACCGCGGGAAGATTCCCGAGTAACTTAGACCTGCTCGCGCTGCCATCGAATCAGCCGCTCATCTTATCACCTGCCGGTGCGCCGAATTTGATCCGAATCCCGTTGTCGTCCTTTAATAGCTCTGAGATCACGAATACCTGGAATATGAGGGTGACCGTCTCCCAATTGATCTGGGACGGTGGCGCCGCTATTGCCAGCCGGCGCTCCGCTAGAATCACTGAAAATGCGGCCTATTACACATTGCGGGACACGATCGATTCTCTGGTCGAGACAGTTAGAACCCAATTCTACCAGATCATTCTTGACCGAGCATTGGTCCAGGTTCAGGAAGAATCAGTTAACTTGCTCAAGAGCCAGTTAGACGACCAGCAGAGTCGATACGAAGCGGGAACGGTACCGCAGTTCAACGTGCTTCAGGCTCAATCTCAGTTACAGAATCAGATTCCTCAGCTGATTTCTGCAGAAAATAATTACCGGATTTCCCAGGTCACCCTGGCACGAACTCTGGGGATTCCTGCTGACCGCCAATACACTACAGATGAGCCGTTGCCGGTTACCGGCTCGCTGGACGTGACTCCTATCAAGTACGATCTCGGCACCGCTTTGGCACAGGCGCGGGCGAACCGTCCGTCATTGAAAGCGCAGCGTTCGAATATCCTGGCCGCGTACGAGAATGTCTCAGTAGCCAAGGCCGGTTATCAACCCACCATAACGGCAAACGCCGGGCTCGAGGTTCAGCAAAACCCATTGAGCAACAACATGCGGAACACGGTGAACGGCTGGTTCTTTGGTCTATCCGGCCAGTGGAACGTTTTCGATGGCGGGCTAACCTACGGAAAAGTTAAATCTGCCAATGCCCAGCTGGAAGAATCCAGGGTAACCTTTGACGATGCAGTTCGGCAGGTAGAACTGGATGTTTCCACGGCCGTCGACAATCTTCGTCAAGCCGAGGAAACGATTGTGGCTGCTAAGAAAGGGGTCGATGTTTCCCTGGAATCACTTCGGCTGGCGAACGAACGGCTCGCGGCCGGTACAGGCACTCAGCTCGATGTCTTAAACCAGCAGACGCAGCTTACAACCGCGCGCTCGACCTTTTTCCAGGCCGAATTCCAATACATATCGGCAGTTGCTCAGTACCAGTTCGCGACTGCCACCGAGGTCAGATACAACAACCTGTTTGATGAATCCGGTTATCATCCAAGCACCTTGACCAGAAACGAGGCGACCAAAGCGTTACAGTCGCGTCACGATTCTCCGCTCGATGCGGGTAAACCGGCTACCAACAAGTCTAAGAGATTCTCGCTGATGCCGCCTCAAGGAAAAGTGACGGTTCCTAATGATTGATGTTCCTGTCCAGCGCTTTCCGGCCCTGGAAAAACTGGCTTCGGTACAACACGGTTTTATCCTTCGCGTACCGGAGTTGGACGTCAGGACCGATAGGGCATCGGCATTGGCCAGAATCTCAAGCCGCCATGAGGCGGTACTGAAAAAGCTTGGAGACAGGGCCTTGCGGACTGCTGAGCAGATCCATGGGCATGGCGTTGCGGTGATTGATTCCCGTTCGCCCGAACAGACTAGCGGCGTGGATGCACTTATCACGAATGATCCACTGGTCGTTTTAGGGATCTATGCAGCCGATTGTTGTGCCATCTATTTTGTCGATCCGGTTAAATCTGTAATTGGCCTGGCTCATTCCGGCCGAAAAGGAACGGAGCAAAACATTGTCGCTGCCACCGTCACGAAGATGAACTCGGCGTTCTGCTCGGAACCGCGAGACCTTGTTGTTCAGTTGAGCCCATGCATCCGGCCGCCATTCTACGAGGTGGATTTCGCGGCTCAAATCCTCTCCCAACTTCAGGAATCAGGGGTCCGGCAGGTTTTGGATTGCGGTGAAAACACCGGAGCCGATCTCGAGCGATTTTACTCCTATCGAATGGAGAAAGGTCGCACGGGCCGGATGCTGGCTTATTTGGCGTTAGATTGTGAATTTCATTTGTAGCCAGCGGAAGTTTGATCCGGAGCTGACCGAAATGATGGACCAGCCCGATCCGTCTCGTGCCGAGTTGATCCGTGCTCTGGAGAATTTGCGCATCTTGAATCGGTATTTTGGTAGCCACCGGATTATTCGGCATTTCCTCCGGCGGTGGATCCGGCAGGGGGACTCACTATCTATTCTGGATGCATGCACCGGATTTGGGGACATTCCGAGATTGGTCGTCAATTGGGCGCGCATCCATCAGGCAAAAGTGCAGGTGCTCGCTATAGATTTCCAATCCGCCACGCTGGACATCGCGCGTCAACGATCCGAGGAGTTCCCCGAAATCCGTTTTCAACAAGCGGACTTAAGGAGCTTCAATCCCGGGCGCCCATTCGATGTTGTTCTGTGTTCGCTGGCCCTTCATCATTTCGCGTGGCCGGAGGCGGTCGAAATCTTGCGGACATTGGAGCGATTGGCCGATCGGGCCGTTCTGGTGTCGGATCTGGAGCGCTCGCTCGGCGGGATGCTAGGTGTCTATCTTTTGACATCCACAATCTTTCGGAATCCGATGACGCGATTCGACGGCCGGCTTTCCATAAGACGTGCGTTTTCTTTCCCAGAAATGCGGCGGCTGGCAGTCGAAGCTGGTTGGCATGGCTTCAGGCACCGACGTTTTCTGGCGAACCACCAGGTTCTCTGGCTAAAGAAATAACAATAGCAAAGGCTTTGTTGCAGAGGACTAGATGGAACGGGGCCTTTGCTATTTGCTATTTGTTGTTTCTATTCTAATCCTGCGTCGTGCCGATGAAACTCTGCTCGAAGTTGTGCATCGTGGCTTTCTGCTTGGCAGTACGTACTGGCCTTGGAGAGGAGATCGCGATTGATCCAACCCGGTTCCAACTCGAGATCGACAGACAGGCTGAAGCCAGATCCACTCTGGCGGATAATGAGGGGCGGCCCGGCAAGGAAATCGTGGTTACGGTATCAAAACCTGGGCCGGAATTCTGGGACGTTGAGGTGCGGGCCCCTGGGTTCAGCTTTGAACAGGGAAAACGATACGATCTGGTCTTTAGAGCAAAGGGTTCGCAGAGTGAATTTGTCTATTTCGTGCTGGAAAAAAGCGACGGAACCCAGGAGTCGATTGCGCGCGGAACGTTTCTCCAGATCCCGGGCCAATGGGTCGACTGCACTGTAGAGTTCGAGGTGCAACAGAACGCACCGACGGCTCGGATCACGATCAGCAATTTATCCGTCCACCAAGCCACCTTTACCTTTAGCGACTTCAGGCTGGTGGCGAAGTAAGAACGAGACAGAACGCTCGCGAGCTCTGCGAACCTCGGAAAACCCGGGAAGGCGCGGGAAATACCCAACGCCGGACATGCGCGGGAAATACCCAACGCCGGGAACGCATGGGAAATACCCAACGCCGGGAACACGCGGAAACGCCCAACGCCCTGGAGGGGAGCCGCTTTATAGGAGGCTAGCTCTATTGGCATCTAGCAGGCGGCTCCCGAGAACCATCCATCAGACCCTTTCGTTCCCGTCTGGGGCCGTTCAGCGAGGATACCTAGGGATTGCTGGAAACCCTTGGGCGGTTCCCGGGAGCCGCCTGTTAGGGACCAATAGAGCTAGGTTACCTACAAAACGGCTCCCCTCCACGGCGTTGGGCATCGGTATGCGTTCCCGGCGTTTCTCAGCGCTCTTTTCGTCGCATATATTCAGCGGCCAGCTCGGCGCGGCTTACCTTGCCACGGGCGTTGACTGGTAATTCGCTAACCACTTGAAACTCCCGGGGAACCTGCCAATCCGCTAGTCCGGCGCGGCAGTGCGCTTCCAAAGTCTGCCTGGCGATTGGTACATTGCCCAACACCAGCGCTACGAGGTCTTCGTTCCGGTTTGGTGAAGGGACACCGAAGGCGATAACTTCGATAACCCCGGGAAGTTCTCTAATATGCTCTTCCACGATCGAGGGATGGATCTTTTTTCCGGCAACGTTGATGACGTCAGATGCGCGTCCGTAAACCTGAGCAGAATCGCCGTCCCACCGGATCAAGTCGCCCGGGATGAATCGGCCGGTTTCTAGAATGTCCGGCTGCGGGTGAGGGAAATAACCGTCGGCAACATTTGGGCCCCGGACTTCTATGCGATCGTTTGGCAAGCGTAAAATCTCCACCCCGTCCATCGGGCGTCCCACAAATCCAGAAGGGGCAGCTAGCGAGCCCTCCCGATCGAACATGATGCCGCCGCATTCGGAGGACCCATAAAAACTGTGGATCCGAAGACCAAATCGATCGAAGAACTGGTGCACGGTTTTCGCCGGAAGGGGCGCCCCGGCAGAAATGCATAACCGAACCTGTCCAAGGCGATCGTTTTCGGGGAGGGAACATAATGCCTGAAAAATGGCCGGCGTCGCCGGTAACACGGTTGCCCCTGATATTTGGATCTGATGTTGGACGGCACGTGGTAATCGGTCCCGTGAGACGACGAACCGAGTTCCTTGGTACAGAAGAGGCGTGACCAGGTTACTAAATCCGTAGGAATGGGCGAAAGGGATGGCTCCGAAATTGATGTCTGCCGCGAGCAGGCCCATTGTGCAGCAGATATTCCGGCAATCACTCAGAAGTTGAGATTCTCGGAACCGGATCGCCCGGGGGAGCCCGGTCGTTCCCGAAGTTATCTTTAGCAGGTCCGGCTGCGGGTCTGGCCAGACAGACCTAGCCGAGTGCCGGCGAGATATCTCGGTCCCGCGAATTAAGGCGTGCGGATTCGTAACTTGGATAACGTTTTCAAGCTGGGGCCCGGTAACCTGGAACTCGAGTGGCACCGTCACCAGGAATCGGTCCAGGCAAGCGAGTAAAAGGGCCGGCCAGCTGCAATCGGCGTCAATTTGGGCAATGACGGTCGATCCCGGTTCGAAGCCGGCCAATTGCTCTCGCCAATGGAGTCGTTCAGCCTCAATATCGTTGAAGGTCCGAACAATCTGAGCGTTTGCCCTGAAGATCGCTGGCTGGTCCCCGAATTTAGCCAGTACACTGGCCCAAAGGTTGGGAAATAGACGTTGTTCCACTTGCGTCACTTGCCGGGTGTGTTACTTTCTCGCTCTTTCGACATGAAGGCGGACATACATCCCAAATATACCGAGACCACGATCGTTTGTGCATGCGGGGCTACGTATCACACCAGATCGACTCGTCGGGATATCAAAATCGGGATTTGCGCGGCTTGCCACCCATTTTTTACCGGCGAACAGAAATTTGTCGATACTGCAGGGCGGGTTGAGAAATTCGCTCGACGATACGGCAAGACCTTGCTCTCCAAAGAAAAGCGTAAATAGCGGCGGCAAACCGCACTGTTCCCCGGCTTTTTCTGCTAGGGTCATTTTTCCTGAGAGTTGGGGGTTAATTGCATGGATTTTCGGCCGTTGATTGAACAGAAGCGCAAGCGGTTCGAGGAGCTGGAGGCCTTGGTCGGTTCATCCTCGCTTTTCGAAAATCCCAAACGGGCACGCGACATCATGCGCGAGCACGCCAACCTGAAGCGGTTGTTGGAAGAGTGGGATATGCTCGAGAAGAAGCATCGGGAGCTTGAAGACAGCCGTTTATTAGCTGCCGGTGGTGATACTGAGCTTGCCGAACTGGCGGCTAGTGAGATCGCCCCTCTGGAAGCGGAAATCGGGCGTTTATCCAAAGATGTCCAGGTCGCCTTGCTTCCTCCTGAGCCACATGAAGATCGCGATGCCATCGTCGAAATCCGGGCAGGCACTGGAGGTAGCGAAGCAGCTTTGTTCGCTGCTGACCTTTACCGGATGTACAATCGATATGCTGAGTCTCATCGGCTGAAAGTCGAGGAACTGGAAAGCAGTCCCTCCGAACTCGGGGGCTTAAAAGAAGTGATTTTCAAAGTCTCCGGAGAACACGTCTTTAGAACGCTCCGGTATGAAAGCGGTGTTCATCGAGTCCAACGCGTACCGGTTACCGAAGCGCAGGGTCGAATTCATACCTCTACTGCGACGGTGGCGGTATTGCCCGAGGCCGAAGAAATCGACCTGGAGCTACGTCCTGAAGATCTACGGATAGAAGTCTGCCGGGCCGGCGGACCAGGTGGACAGGGGGTGAATACGACCGATTCTGCGGTTCAAATACTCCATATCCCAACGGGTAAAATCGTGCGTTGCCAGGACGGTCGTAGCCAGCAGAAGAATAAGGAGAAAGCTCTAGCCATCTTGCGAGCTCGCCTCTTGGAAGAGAGGCAACAGGAAGAGGCCGAGAAATATTCCGCCCACCGACGAAGCTTAATTGGTTCGGGTGGCCGCGAAGAAAAGATCCGAACCTACAATTTCCCTCAAAATCGGGTCACCGATCATCGAATCGGCATGACGCTGTTCAACCTGGATTTTTTCATGGAAGGTCAGTTGGATGAGATGGTTAACGCCCTTCAGGCCAGTGACATGGAGCAACGCCTGAAAGAAGCCGGCCTCGAGCAAGCGGTAGCGTGAGGGGTAAGGGGCGAGGAGGGAATAGTGGGAGGTGATTAGGAGCCTTCGGCACCGGCAAGGCATGTCAAGATACTGACATGATCGTCAACCACTGGTCACCTCTCACCTTTTACTTCTCACCTTTCGCCGATCACCGCTTTCCGTGACTGTTCTGGAATTGATTCAAAACACGACGACGTTCTTTCAGCGGAAGGGAGTGGAGTCGCCGCGTCTGAGCGTTGAATATCTGCTGGCGGAAGCTCTGGGGAAGCGACGGTTAGATCTTTATCTCGATTATGACCAGCAATTGCCAGAACAGATCTTAAAGCCGTTGCGAGAGAAAGTGCGGCGGCGTTCGGAAGGCGAGCCGTTGCAGCATCTGATCGGTTCTTGGGAATTTTATGGACGGCAATTTAAGACTGATCGCCGGGCTTTAATCCCCAGACCGGAGACCGAACGTTTGGCCGAACTTGTACTGAATCGGATTGGAGGCGATGCGACCGGGCGCTTGGCTGACGTTGGCACCGGTTCCGGTGTTTTAGCAGTTACATTCGCGCTGGAGCGGTCCGATCTCAGAATTACCGCTACGGACATCTCTGCCGAGGCGTTAACGTTGGCGCGGGAAAATGCCGGGAGTCACGGCGTCGCTGATCGCATAATCTGGTGTGAAACCAACCTATTATCGGGCACAGAAGGCGAGTTCGATTTTCTGGTAGCAAATCTACCTTACGTTCCTACTGCCCAGATTACCGAGTTATCCCGAGAAGTTAGATACGACCCGATGCTCGCGTTGGACGGTGGTCCGGATGGCTTACACCTCATCCGGTGCCTGATTTTCGACGCGCCTGCTTATCTCAGAGCAGGCGCCTGGATTTGCTTAGAGATTGGCATCAGTCAAAGTTCCGAGGTAACTAAGGTTTTAGAGCAGCAAAAATTTCGCGACATTTGTGTCGAGAACGATTACCAAGGAGTGGAACGTTTTGTAAGCGCGAGATATGGATAAAATCGTCGTACACGGGGGTCATCCGGTGTCCGGGGCTGTGAGAATCAGCGGCTCAAAAAATTCGGCCTTACCCATTCTCGCCGCTACCCTACTGACTAAGGAGCCTTGTGTCATCCATCGGGTGCCGGATCTCAGCGATGTGCATTACATGCTGCAGATCCTGAATCGTTTGGGAGCGGATGTTGAAAGGGCGAGTGGCGTGGTGACCGTAAGAGCGGAAATGGTGGAGACCATCGCTCCCTACGACATTGTGAGGAAAATGCGCGCTTCGGTATGCGTGCTCGGGCCGCTGCTAGGCCGGGAAAAGGAAGCGACAGTTTCACTGCCGGGCGGGTGCGTTATCGGGGACCGGCCGATAGATCTTCATCTGAAGGGGTTCGAAGCCCTGGGTGCTGCGGTACGAGTGCATGCCGGCAATGTGAAGGTATTCGCGCCGGAATTAAAGGGAGCAAAAATTTCTCTGAAAGGGAAGTTCGGGACGACGGTGCTGGGCACCGACAATGTTTTAATGGCAAGCGTGCTGGCTGACGGTGTGACGGTTATAGAAGATGCGGCTTGCGAGCCGGAGGTTGTTGATCTGGCGAATTTCCTAAACAAAATGGGCGCTCGAATTGAAGGCGCCGGTACCTCCCGGATCGTGGTCGAGGGCGTAAAAGAGTTACACTCGGCGGAACATGAAGTAATCCCTGACCGGATCGAAGCCGGCACATTTTTGATAGCCGGCGCGATAGCCGGACGTGAGGTAACTGTTACCCGCGCCCGGTACGACCATTTAACTGCGGTAACCAGTGCTTTGGAGGCCTGCGGTTTTAATATTGTCGGAACGAACGGAGCAGTCACCATTCGCCCGAACGGCTCCCTTCATTCATTATCCCTGCGAACTGAGCCTTACCCGGGGTTCCCGACGGATATGCAAGCCCAGATGTGCGCTCTGTTAGCCACAGCCAAAGGCGACAGCATGATTACGGAGAATATTTTCCCCCAAAGATTCATGCATGTTTCCGAGTTGAAGCGCATGGGTGCGGCAATCGAGCTGGATGGCGCGACGGCAAACATCCGCGGAGTTAACGCTTTAAGCGGCGCTCCCGTAATGGCCAGTGATTTACGGGCATCGGCGGCATTGGTGTTAGCCGGATTGCAAGCCGAAGGTCAAACCGAGATTAACCGCGTGTACCATATCGATCGGGGTTACGAGCTCATCGACGAAAAGCTATGTAGTTTGGGCGCGCAGATCGAGCGGGTGAAGGTGTGATGAAGCCGCCGACTGTTGGATTGAAAACCGGTGACGCTGATGCGTGAACCCGGCAGCGAAGCTGCGACTCACTAACGCCTAGCGCTCGTCTATTTTGGCCATTCCTAGGGCTGTACCCTCTAGGCTTCTAAATCGCCGCTCGGGTGCTGGAGCCGCCCTGGAGCGTCGGCTCCAAACCTATCCCACAACCCCGGCCTCGCCGCCTCCGGCGCGCGGAACCTCAGAACCGGACGCCAAAAGGCTCCGGGTGAGCGACGTTCCCAAAACAACGAATCCGCCAACGATTGACCATGGAGCCGGGTGTTCCCCAATTGCCAGCATGACCCAGACGGGGTTCAGAATCGGTTCGATCATGCCGATCAGCGACGCGTCCAGTGCACGCACATGCCGGATCGCCCGTGCATACAGTAAATAGGGGACAGTTAATTGCACAACCCCAAGCGCGATTAACCAAGGCCAATTACGTCCCAGGTTGGTGGCCGGTAACATAGCTGGTAATGCGACCAACACAGTTATCCCGTTCCCGATAAAAACAGCGGTTTCTGGGGAACGATTTTTCTGCCGTCGCATCAAGACTGTGAGGCAGGCAAAAGAAACACCGCTGATAAGTGCCGCAATCACCCCCCAAGTTCCAGCTAACGATAGCCGGTCACAAAAGAAGAGCCCGATTCCGGCGAAGGCGATGAAAATCAAGATCCAATCAGACCAGCGAACCGATTCTTTGAGAAGCCAAGGACTGAGTAGGGCGATATAAATTGGGGCGGTATATTGTAGAAAGATCGCGTTGGCTGCAGTGGTCAGTTTGGTAGAGATCACAAACAGGATGACGGTCGCGGCATAGGCCAGGCCTCCGAGAAAAGCGACCCAGGAAAGCTGCTTGACTACCGAGGGCTTCACCAGACCGATCAGCAAAACCGCGATCAGGCTACGCGAGCCGGCAATCGCCATCGGATTCCAGTCGATCGACTTTATCAATACTCCGCCCAGTGACCACATCAGGGCCGTCAAAAGCAGCAGGACGACGTACTTAGGTGTTCGGCGTTCGGCACTGTCCTTTATGGGTTCCGGGTTCGGTGTTTGGCGTTTGGCGTTCGCTATGGGCACGAGATCACTATTTTTCCGGGGATCCATCATGGCGTCTGAGCAAAGTCCGCGTCCCCTATACAACGCATTTGCGCTTTCGGGTCGAACGCCGAACGCCAGACGCCGAACGGACCACCCCTATTCAAGCGCTTTGAAGCAAAGCGTGGCGTTGTGACCACCAAAGCCGAAAGAGTTATTGAGCGCGACCCGCACCTTCTTTTCTTTGGCGACGTTAGGCACGTAGTCGAGATCGCACTCCGGATCCGGATTCTCCAGATTAATGGTGGGTGGCACTACGCCATGTTGCATAGCAAGGATACAAACCGCGCTTTCCACCGCGCCAGCCCCTCCGAGCAAGTGGCCAACCATCGATTTCGTCGAGCTGATGAGGAGACCTTGCTTAGCATAGTCGCCGGCAAACCGCTTGATTGCATTCGTTTCGCACACATCGCCGGGCGGTGTCGAGGTAGCATGGGCATTGATGTAGTCGATATCGGTGGGATTTACGCCGGCTCGATCCACTGCCATCTGCATTCCCCGGGCAACGGGGCCGCCGTCAGGTTTCGGCGCAGTCATGTGGTAGGCGTCACAAGTCAAACCATACCCGGCGAGCTCGCAATAGATGCGCGCACCCCGAGCCCGTGCGTGCCCGTACTCCTCCAGAACCAAAATGCCGCCTCCTTCACCCATCACGAATCCGTCACGATCCCGGTCGAAAGGTCGGGACGCTCGCTCAGGTTCATCGTTTCGGGTGCTCATCGCTCGCATCGCGCAAAAACCGCCTACTCCCAGAGTGTTGATCACCGCTTCACAGCCGCCGGCCAAGAAAACTTCTGCCTCGTTATCGCGAATCATCCTCCAGGCTTCACCGATAGAATTGGCTGAAGTGGCGCACGCCGTCACAATCGAGAAGTTTGGTCCCTCAAATCCGTACTCCATGGCGATCATGCCGCTGGCCATGTTCACGATCATCATTGGCACCATGAAAGGCGAAACTCTGGACGGACCCTTCTTGAGGAAAACGATGTGTTGGCCTTCGAGGGTGGTGAGTCCACCGATTCCACTGCCAACCAGCACACCGGCCCGTGTCCGGTCTGTGCGCTCGAGGTCCAAACCGCTATCTTGAAGCGCCTGTTTTGCGCAGGCCAACGCGAATTGGGCAAATCGATCAGTCCGCCTGATGTCCTTGAGATTCGCCAGATAATTGGCCGGATCGAACTCAGGAACTTCACCGGCGATCTGGCAATCAAACATCGACGCGTCGAATTGCGTGATCTTGCGGACTCCGCTTCGACCGGCTATCAGGTTGTCCCAGAAAGTCTTTAAATCACTGCCGATTGGCGTAATAACGCCCATTCCGGTGACTACAACACGTCGATCACTCATCGCTTACTGATTTCGGGTTATTTGGTCTGCAGACTTTAGGCAACTGAATTCTCAGGAATTTCGCGATCCCATGCCCACCATTTGAGCCTGCTGGAACAATTTTCCTTCGGTTCGAATGGAAGGGGCGATGATGATCTCGGTCTCCTGGAACTCACGAAGGTTCGCGGCCCCAACGTTACCCATGCAGGTGGTAATAGCGCCCACCAGGTTCTGGCTACCGTCGTCGACCTCCGCGGGACCAAAAAGGATCTGCCGCAATGGGCCGGTAGTTCCCACCCGAATGCGGGTGCCCCGAGGTAGGTTCGCATGCGGGGTCGCCATTCCCCAATGGTACCCTTTACCAGGCGCTTCAATGGCTTTGGCGAAGGCGCTCCCAATCATGACCGCGTCCGCTCCGCACGCCAGCGCCTTGCAAACGTCGCCTCCCTTACTCATACCTCCGTCGGTAATTATTGGGATGTAGCGCCCGCTCTTCTTGAGATAGTAGTCTCGCGCCGCTGCGCAATCGACAGTGGCAGTGACCTGGGGTACGCCCAGCCCCAGCACTCCGCGCGAGGTGCAGGCCGCTCCAGGACCAACCCCGATGAGAACCCCGGCAACTCCGCACTCCATGATCTCTAGAGTCACTTCAAACCCTACTGTGTTCCCCACGATTATCGGGCAGCGCAGATCCTTACACAATCTTGCCAGATTCAGTGAGCGATATTCCGTGGAGACATGGCGTACAGTTGAAACAGTGCTCTGGACCACGAAGACATCCACCCCTGCCTCCTGGGCGATATGCCCGTAGTGCTCCGCTTTTTGCGGAATCGAGCTGACCGCCGCCACCACTCCTGAGTCCTTGATTTCCTTGATCCGAGCCGCAATTAGATCTTCCTGAACGGGCTCCTGGTAAATTTTCTGCAGTAGGCCCGTCACACTTTCTTTTTCAGCTTCCAGTACTTTGAGGAGCACCTCTTCCGGATTCTTATATCGGGTCTGGATTCCTTCGAGGTTGAGAACCGCTAGCCCTCCCAGTTTGCCCATTTCGATGGCGAAGCGGACATCTACTACTCCGTCCATCGCGCTGGCCAAAATCGGTATTGCCAGCTTAAGCGGGTCCTTGTCCTTGGCCGGAATTCCAAATGCGATATCCACTTCGTTCGGATTGATGGTGACCTGGCCTGGTACCAATGCAATCTCATCGAAGCCGTAGGTGACACGCGCTTTTCGATTTCGGCCGATGAACATTGCCATTTGACTAAAGTCCTCCAAGTTGTCTTCTCTCATTCAGACTACCGCACCGCGGGCAACGAGGTAGCGGGTCAGTCGTCTTGTCTTCGAAAATAGAGGCACAAATCGTGCACCGGACCGCGTAACGCAAGGCTTGTTTTCTGCGTTTTTGTCGTTGCCATCCGCTGAACAACCAGAGCCCGCAGACCACAACGGCGAAAACGTAGATATAGATAAAAATGAGAACAGGCAGCTCTACGCGAATCATGTCTAGCCTGAATACATTACACTCTTTCCTAAGACGACTGCATGGGTGTTTGCCGCGGATTACTCATGAATTCTCAACCCGTCCATTTGCCTGACGAACTGCCCGGGGTCTAAGGATTTATGGGCGATCCAGGATGCCATCCCCAGTGGAGCGTTACCGTGCCCCAAGTCTCCTTGTCCGCAGGCTCGAACCGGATGCGCCGGACCACGTCGTCTGCCACATGGTCCAACTGATCGTTGCCGGAGCTCCTCCACAAAAAGAGATACTTTACCTCTCCTTCTTTACTGATTCCGGCGAAAAAAGTGCTGGGCTCGGAGACCCGACGGCTGCCAGGCAATTTCGGAGGTGCGACCGGATGCCTGGTTTCTAGCGATTCTCCGAATTCCAAGCGGCTGGGAAAACTGATGTTCGGTTTAGACGCAATCGGTCGCTCACGTCTCATTAAGAGGTTGTCTTGAGTGAAAAGCGAAGGAGAAGATATCTCTTCGGGAGGACGATTGACCGGGTTCCGCTGGATCCCGGGTACTTCGGTGGCATAGGTCGGCCGATACGGCGGCACGAGTTGCGACGCTTGAAGGTCGTTGGTCTGCGGGGCCGTGATCATTGCCGGATCATTCAGCTCGACCCAATCAAGCAGTTGTTGATCCTGCGGATTTGCCGGGTTCAGTACGGACACCGCAGCGGTTGGCGGGGGAAGAGCATTTCCCGCAGGATAAACGACGTGGAAAATGTAAAGCCCTGCGAAATGCAAACCCAAGGAAGCTACGATCAACCACAGCAAACGGTGATCCCATCGCGTCCTGCTCCAATCGAAAATGAAAATGGTTGGAAAATGAGCAGTACGCTTCACGGCGCCTTGGGAGACGTTGCCAGAATCACAGAATAACCCCGGTCCAGGCAAAGGTTCATTACTTGAACTACCGATCCCTGGGGCGCATCGCGGTCCGCTCGGATAATCATCGATTTGTCGGTCACCGGGTCCCTATCGAGCGCATGTCGCAGCTCGTCTAAAGTCACTGGCTGGTCCCGGTAGTAAATACGCGGAAAAGGACCGGCGGTGACGGTTACAATGACCGGATTGCCGACTGTTCCCAGGGTAAATTTTGAGAAGGGTAGATTGACGCTGATCCCCGGGTGCACCAGGAATGCGGAGCTTACCACGAACAGCAGGAGGAGCAGACACACAACCTCCACCAGAGGCACGATAAACAAAAGGTAAGCATTGAGCCGGACTGCGCGCTCTAGCTTCATCTCTTCTCAATGGCTGACTGAGATAACGGGTCAAACTCGATGATGGAGGACCGGGGTTCCGTATCAGTCAGGATATTAATAATCTCAATCCCCGCTCTTTCCATCTCATGCATCAGTGCGTTAAGGCGAGCAGAAAGATAACAATAAGCAAGGACGGTAGGAATAGCGACAGCGAGACTGGCAGCGGTGGTCAAAAGACTTTGGTAAACGCCGCCGGAAACGTCGGCCAGGGTGGCGTATCCGTTGCTGGCTGAAAGTTGTACAAACGCCTGGATCAGCCCGGTTACCGTTCCGAGGAGACCGATTAACGGGCAGACGTATGCGATGGCCACCAACAACTCGAGATTGCGTTCCAATCTAGGCACCTCCAGTTGCCCGGCTTCCTCCACAATCTCGCGCAATTCTGAGCGAGACAGATGCGGACGAGAAAGCGCAGCGTGAATCACCCTGGTCACCGGGACCGAGGTGCTCTGGCATTCAATTCGTGCCTCCGTCAGGTTCCGGCTCCGAACTAAATTTCCTAATCCCTGCAAAAACTCGCCCAGGTCGATACTGGCCCGGTGAAAATAGAGTAGACGCTCAGCAAACACCGCTACCGTCACAGCACTACACAGGAGGATCAGCCACATTAATGGCCCGCCCCTTTGCATGTAGTCGATCATTGTGGACTTATATCGGACGTAGGAGGTTAGCGCAAGCAAGGGAACGTCGGGCACGCCGTGGAAATGCCGTAACGTCGTGAATGCGTGCAAATGCCCAACGCCCTGGAGGGGAGCCGCTTTGTAGGGGGCTAGCTCGATTGGTTCCTAACAGGCGGCTCCCGGGAATAATCCATCG